>CAMBZY010000061.1 GCA_945872325.1 Candidatus Kuenenia stuttgartensis
TCGTTGAGAATATTGCGGCAGGCACGACCAATCGTCGTTTTTCGAGCATCGCTACGTTGCCAATGGATAAGATACAAAAAACCGGATGAAAGTTCATCCAATAAACAAATGTTCTTGAAATACAGATTCAGAATCAGGCCGAAAATAACATCCCTTTTTTTAAAACCAATTAACCGGGGCTAGCGCCAAGACCGGCTAGGTAAGAGGCGATAGCCTCCGGTATATTGGTTTGAATCTAGCCCCCGGTTCGCGGAAGATTAATAACCGGGGCTAGAGCCAAGACCGGCTATCTAGATAAAAGCCAGGTTGTGCTTGGCTACGATTGGCCTAAAACGCGGAAGTTATTTTCTGCCTGTTCCTAAGAAGCGGCATCGAATTTGGGTAAGCTCAGATTAAAACGGACCCCATCAAATGCAATGCGGCAAATCAAAAACAACTTCACCCTTTAAGTCCAGATTGGAAAGTGCAATGTCACATCGCTCAATTCTGATCCAGCGGCCCACCGATCCAGCGAGGGTCTGTATAGCCACTTCTGAGCATCACATCATGCATCACCGGACCACGCTTAATTAAGATTTCCACCGCCTCAGCCAACCCTTCAGGGCGGGATTGCATCAGGATTCGGAAGAAATTTCGGCCCTGTTCCGGCTTGTCATAACGGTTCACCACAGAGAGCAGCCTGCGGGCAGGCTCGCTGAACGTTTCGTCTGTCATGACTGGCAATTGCCCGGCCTTGGCCTTGGCAACCAGCTCACCTGCGGCTTTTCTCAACGTTTCAGGATCCGTTGCAGCCCACTGGAACATCGGCTCATTGACGGACAATCGAGGCGCTTTATCCAGCCCATCGCCCCAGAATCGGGCGAGTGTTTTCGACGTTTTTCTCACCCATTCCGGCGCGTTTGGCTTCGGGGCAGGCGATCGGTCGGGGGCATCGCACATCAGCTGAATGGCCCAGGCACGGCTCACTGACGGAGGATCCATCACGGCCAGAACCCGTGCTCCGCCCAGCTGACCGGGTCGGCTTTCATACCACGGAGTCATCACAAACAGTGCTCTGGTAAAGGCTAACGCTTTGCTATCGTGTGATAGCAGCCACATATAGGGGAATTGATCGGGCCGGCGACCACCCAGCGAAATATCCTCGCGAATTCGGCCTTCATCCAAATGCTGCTGCATCACCATGGTCGGTGTGGAAAGCTCGCTGGCAAATTGTACTTCAGCCCCTTGAGGGAACTTATCTTTAAGCTCTTTCAGAACTTGTGGAGTAAAAGCGTCGTACCAGTAGGTCAGCTCAAAGCCACGTTTCCAGGCCGATTCAGACCCACCAATCACTTCGTTGTAATACGAAAGTTCATAAGGGTGGATCAATATGAGCTGGATCAGGCTGGAGGCGACAATAATTAACCCGGGTAAGGCTTTAAGACGTAATGAGAGCTTACTGGTGAGCCTTCCGATCCAATCAGATCCGAGACCTGCGAAAGCGGCCAGAAAGAAGAAGACGGGCAGCATGAGCCTGACCCCGTCGTGGGCGGGCACGCGGAACATCCGTGCGAAGATCGGGATGAGCATGTGGAGGGCCAGATAGACTGGCAGGCGGTCGGATTTGATCCGGGTGAGGCCCCAGAGGAGGCCGATCATGGCTGCAATCAGTGTCAGGATTGGTACCGTCACAGCCACCAGAACGAACCCGTTGCGCCAAGGCAGGCTGTATTCGTAAATCGTTCCCAGATAAAGGATCTGGATATCAGGCAAGGCCCCTTGGCGGTCGGTGTTGATCTGATAATAGTGAGCCAGTCGGGGCAAGGTTTCCACCCACCAGCCGGGGTTTCCCAGCCAACTGACGACGGGTGCAAACGCGGCTGAGGCGGAGATGGTTTCCAGAGTAGGGCGTTCCACCGACCAGAATGACCATCGATTTCTAAGGACTTTGCCAAGGATCTGGCGAACGGCCCAAATGATGAGCGGGACGGCCAGAATCCAGTCCGGAAATTGCTGTAAAGGCTTATGGATAAACAAGTCAACCCGACCAGCTGGGGGGAATTCGCGAGCCAGGCGGCGAATCTCTAGAAAAGTCAGAGCTAAAACGGCAAGCTGTGGGCCGAGGGTGATGAGGCCGTCGATGAAGCTTTTTTTGTCCAAGCCGCGGAGCCGGGCCAGGACGACCCAGATTGCCAGCGGGCCGATCACGAAAATCGCTGCCATTTTCTGGACAAACGCCAGGCCCAGCAAAACACCGACCAGAATTCTCCAAGGGCGTCCCCTGGGGTCGTAAAGACCTTTCCAGAAAGCAATTGCAGTCAGTGCATAAAGCATCATTCCAGGCATATCTGTGCCGGCCACGTGGGCATCGCCGAATGGACGAGGCATGAAGAGCAGGGCACCGGCTGCAATGGCTCCGGCAAGCCGCGAATAGCGCGACGAGAGGAAGCCGTAAAGCATGGTTACGCAGGCTGTAAACTCAAAAATCGAGGCCAGGCGGCGGCCGACGATATCGTTGGTCAGCCATCCGAAAAGGCCGTTGGTCAAAAGGCTGAGCTGGCCCGAGAGGGGTGGGTGAAAATTGATGCCAAAATGGCCGTAAGGCCAGTAGTAGTGGAGGGTATCGGGTGTGAGCAGTTCGGTCAGACCCGACCACGAACGGACTTGAAACAGGCGTCCCCACCACTGGGCTGACATCAGTTGGCTGTATCGATAAGCGGGTTCATCCCATGTCAGACCAATGTCGCCGGCGGTTGGTAAAAGCACCAGTAACGAGATCACCGCGACCCACAGGCAGGAACGCGACCAGGTTCGACTGTTTGAGTTCGTAAGCTCTTCTGAATCAAGTGCTTCAGCGGTGTTTGTCATGGTTGTTTGCGATTCGGCTTGCTGAGAGTCTCGGACCAGACAGTTTGCACTTCGTTCATGTCATAAATCGATACGAGCCAGACGCCATACTTGATGTAAGTATAGGCAGGCTTGAGCTTGCGCACGACTTCGCGATCTCGTTCCTCAAAATTACCGGGCCGGTTCTGCATCACCAGCCAGCGAAAAGGGCCGGCCGTGCGTGGATCCACCAAAGGCTTGAGTTTCCCGACCTGATGGAGGTAGAAAAACGAAGTGGGGAAGCCTCGAAATGCGAGCCTTTCAGATGCATCCGTATTGGTATTCAGCCAATCAAGCGCATCGGGCGTGAGGCCATCCCAATAGTAAGTCGGTTCCATACCGAGTTTGGCCGCTCCAGGGAGTCCACCCACCACCGGCGAGAAATACGAGAGAGGCGCAGGATAATAATGCGCAAGTGACATCAATACCTCTGCGATTAAGAATCCAGTCAGACCTTTTGTCAATAAAGGCTTACGTAGATAAATCCAGCCGATTCCGATACCCGTCATTGCGGTTCCAACGCCCAGGCCAGCGATAAACTGGCGTACACCGTCGTGCCCGGGTGTGTGTGGTAAGGCACGCAAGGCGAGTGGGATAAACCATCCTACAGCAAGGATCTGTGTAAATGTTCGCTGAGGTCCGCGACGGCTGGAGGGAATCAGCCCAACGAGTGATGCAATGAGTGCGATCACGGGCGTGGCAAGAATTGTCCAGACCAAGGTGTTGGACCACGGCAGAGACTCTAACGGCGTTTTGTAAACTTGCCCTAAGTAGAGAGTTTCAATGGGGATGGTGCGACCGCGAGTCAGGTTGGACTTGAAAAATCGCAGGGGCCCGCCCACGGGTTCACACCACCAGGATGGGTTGAATAGGTAGAGTGAAACGGTTGCGATACAAAGGCTTAGTAGAAGGCCCTTGAACTGTCGTTTCCAGGGTCCTCCGATCATGGCTCCAAAAACCATGGGGCCGATCAGGAACCAGCCGCTCAGTTTTGTGGACATGGCGGCCCCGAAGATCAGGCCTGAGAGAGCGAATCGGCGAATGGCCTGTTTGCGTCCGACGGCATCATTGGCCTCAGCTGTTGCCAAAAGTCCCATCAGCCAGAGCGAGCTCAGGAGCCCGTCATAAGTTGCATAATGAGCCAGGCCAAAGAGTTGGGGGCTGGCAGTCCAACAGATAGATGAGCTGATTGCAGCCAGGATGCCGAACCGCTTTTTGAGGACATGAAACAAGGATGCACACGCGATGGAGTGGAACAGGATGGTTCCAAACCTTGCTCTGGCAAGTGGTTCACGCCACGGAGTGACCAGATCTCCAATCAGTGCTACCAAGGCATAAAAAGGCGGGTGGCCGTGTGGTTCCTCACGGGCGAAAGGCCAGAACCAGCCGACGACCCGAGGCTCAAAGAATAAACTCCACCGTGAGGATACCTGTCTGGCGTTCGGGGCTGGTAGCCCTTGTGCCTGAACCAGTTCCAATTCTGGAGGAGACCAGTTTGCAGAAAATTTGGGTGGATCGTAAATGGCCTTAAGCCAGAGTCGAACACGTTCGACTCTGCCCAAGGTGTAACCTTCGTCCCAGACGATCGACATTCCCGGCTCGGTTGCGATCAGTAGGGCCAGTGAGGCCAGACCGACCAAAATCGCGAGCCGGAGATTTCGCACGTCATTGAGTCCTATGCATCAAGAGAAAAAATCAGGCAGATTCTTTCTTGCGGGACTCTTTGGTTGGCTTCGTCGATGGTGGAGTTTCGGATGCTTCAAGCAGCCCGATCTCTTTGCGGATCACTTCAGGAGTGACAATGTAAGGACCCTTGAACTTTTCCACACGTTCAGGAAGGTCGTACATCGGCTCAAGCATGATCTCTTCAACGATCGAGCGCAAGCCCCGTGCACCAGTGTCTTTAGCCTTAGCCTTCTTGGCGATTTCACGAAGTGCTTCTTCAGTGAATTCCAAGGTGGCACCTTCCATGTCGAACAGTTTTTGATACTGCTTGACCAAGGCGTTTTTCGGCTCTTTCATGATCTTGACCAAGGCCTCTTCCGTCAGAGGCATCAGTGGGCAGATCACAGGCAGACGGCCAATGAATTCAGGGATCAAGCCGAATTCGAGGATGTCGTCCGTCGTGACACGGTCCAGCAGGTCGGCCACTTCGCGTGAATCGTCCGTTTGGGCGGCTCCTGAACCAAATCCGATCGACTTGCGGCCAATCCGCTTGCTGATCATCTTGTCCAGGCCGACAAATGTTCCACCACAAATGAACAGGACATTCGATGTATCCATCTGTATGTACTGCTGTTCAGGGTGCTTACGGCCACCTTGCGGAGGCACGTTCGCCGTGGTTCCTTCAAGCATTTTAAGCAATGCCTGCTGAACACCTTCGCCGGAAACGTCGCGTGTGATCGAAACGTTGTGATTGGTTTTGCCAATCTTGTCAATTTCGTCGATGTAGACAATCCCGCGCTGGGCGGCTTCCACATCAAAGTCTGCGGCGTGAAGCAGCTTCAGCAGGATATTCTCAACGTCTTCACCCACATAACCGGCCTCGGTCAGGGTGGTGGCGTCGCCAATGGCGAACGGGACGTTCAGGATACGTGCCAAAGTCTTGGCTAGAAGGGTTTTACCAGATCCGGTCGGGCCGATCAGGAGGATGTTGGACTTGTCCAGTTCCACATCGTTGTCAGCACCTTCCTCGCCGTGCATCAGCCTCTTGTAATGGTTGTGAACTGCGACAGATAGAACCTTTTTGGCTCGTTCCTGGCCGATCACATACGAATCAAGATGCTCTTTGATTTCACGAGGGGTTGGAATGTCCGTGAAGAGTGTTTTTGGAACACCGCGACGCTTCTTTTCCTGATCCAGAATCGATTGGCAAAGCTCAATGCATTCGCCGCAAATGTAGACGTCGCTTGGTCCTTCGACCAATGGCCCTACATCGCGAAAGCTTTTGCGACAGAAGGAACATGTGGCGTTTTTCTTCTGACCACCGCTACCACCACTGGGACCATTGCCCGAACCGCCTCCGGACGAGCCGGAACCGCCTCGCTTGCCTGACCCAGATCCTTGGCCACCGGTGACATCCTCACCTTTCAGCATGCCCTCATCCTTTCCGTTCCCAAAGGCTTCGTAATCATACCCTTACAGGAACTTACCGACTTCTTTTGCGGCTCCGCGAATCCGGAATTCGCAGTGGGTTCTTTTCACGCCCGGTCTTCGATCATCGGCTTTCCGATCATCAAACTCATCGCACCTCGTGCATTTTACACATTCCGGCGGGCGAATTT
This sequence comes from Candidatus Kuenenia stuttgartensis, assembly GCA_945872325.1. GTDB lineage: Bacteria > Planctomycetota > Planctomycetia > Isosphaerales > Isosphaeraceae > QWQI01. The sequence goes on from CAMBZY010000061.1 coordinate 6,150, forward strand.
CTCACACAATCGTTCCGTTCTCTCCATCTTATGTGACCTTTGGATTTTGGGCAAGATCGGCTTATCAAAGCCATTCCGTTTTCGACCCCGTTTCCAAAAACCACCACTTTCGCTGTTCACAGTCGGTCGTCACACCAACTGCTCCTGTCCATTAGAAGACCGTTCAACGTATTGGTAAATGTCGCTAAACATCATCCAATCAAGCTCTTTATGGCTTAATCATCGGCTGATTGTGATGCCTGAATCCAGCCAGAATCGAGGCTTCATCAGCCGTCAAACAGCGGTCAAAAATCATCACATCATCCATCAGCCCCACATAATTGATCCCCAGAAAAATCACCGCCTTTTCCGGATCCCAACTAAACTTCTGGTTCCTCCCAGCCACCTCGCCCTGAAGTTTCCCGTTGATGTAAAGCCTTGCTGTGCCATTATTCTGACCAGTATTGAAATTTTCGAAGCTGATCAAAATGTGGGTCCATTCATCGCTTCGAAACGGTGGATTCAGGACCACCACAGCCGGCTTCTCAGAGTCCGGCATTTTGTCAAAATCTTTGTTGCCCGGGTTCCATACCTTCAGGTCAGCCAGCACACCCAGACGAAATTTGCGGGGCCGGTCGTCCTTCGTAAAGTCGTTCCAAAAGGCGGCATCGTTCCAGCCCTTCTCGGTGATCTGAAGCGGATCGACAAAATTAGGTGGTAAATCCTTCTCTGGATCAAGCTTCAGGAAATAAGAAATACTCCCTGACCATGCCTTGTCAGGCGTATATGGAACATTTTTGCTGACCTTATAGAACAAAAAACGGGCGTCGGCCTTGGTGAATTGCAAAGCCTCTCCAGACCTCGCACCAGCCTTGACCCGAGCCACTCCAGGAGTCGTCAACTTGTCGTCCAACTCCTTACGGTCAATCGTCTTGCTGGAATAAAGCCTGGCATCGCCCCTGGAAATATCGGCGCTGAGGTTCTGATCAAAAGTGGCTGCAAAGCTGATCGAATCACGCAGTGGCTTCGGCAAGCCTTCCTGAGCCTCAGTAACGGCCAAAGTATTGCAGAGTAAAACGATGGACAGGGCGAATCGATTCCAGTTCATCTGATTTTTCATGGATGCTGTCGTCTCTTTTTGATTTCTGATCAGTCGTGATTCGTGGTTGCAGATTCTAAACCCTAAACCAATCCCGATCCCAATTCAACAACTTCGTCTGATTATAGTTAGAGATTGAAAGATCTCAGGGTCACCGCATTTTGGCCACGGATTCACGCGGATTTTCACGGATAAACCATAAGTCTTTTATGTGTATGGGCTAATCGTTTTTTTTCTGTGCCAATTCGTGTTGGTCCGTGGCTGATTTGGATTCTGGACTCTTTTGAATTAGCCTTTTAGAGGGATCTTCAAGGCCTTTCGCTGGGCTGTGCTCATCGTTCGTTTTGTGATCTCTGAAGGGGCTACAAACTCTGCTTGTAAAAAGCCTTGTGGTCGAATCAGGTTTTCTGAGATCAGCTCCGTTCCCAAGACGTTGAGGGTCATCTTGTGGGTGGTCACCCCATATCGAATCGGCTTGGCCTGAACCTCTTCCAAAGGCTTGATTCTCAGGCCCATCAAGGCCTCTATCAGTTGGATCAGGTCGTCTAAGTTTTTATACTCAAAACCTTGGTCGCGCCGTTTCGCTGGATCAGCACCCGCCTGCCAGAAGGTAGGCAGTTCCCAGAAATCGGCCCAAAGCCCTTGAACAGAACGCTTTAAGAGAAGTATTGAGCCGTCGGTGGGCCGCTTGACGATCACAGAGACCTCTTCACCCGGTTTCAACGGGCTTTTAGCGGCCTTCAAGGGGATCGTTTCCGTTAGCCCGCCCAGATGTGCCTTGCAAAACTTATTCACTGGACAGATCAGGCACGCAGGCTGGCGAGGCGTACAGATGGTCGCACCGAGATCCATCATGGCCTGATTAAACGGGCCTGGTCGATCGGGATCGACTCGACGGGCCGCCTCCGCCCAAAGTGTTTTTTGACTGGTACCGAGCTCAACAGTCTCCATCAATCCAATCAGACGAGCCAGCAGACGAATCGTATTGGCTTCCAGAATTGGCGCAGGCAGGTCGAAAGCGAACGATCGCACCGCTCCTGCAATGTACCGACCGACCCCAGGCAAGGCCAGTAAATCGGCTTCATCGTGCGGAAACTGGCCTCCATGATTTGCCACAACGGCTTTGGCCAAGGCGTGCAGATGCCTCGCCCGGCGATAATAACCAAGCCCTTCCCAAAGTTTCAGCACATCCGCTTCATCCGCATGGGCCAGATCCGTGACGGTTGGGAACCGCTCCAGAAACCTGTGATAATAAGGAATTACGGCCGCCACCGTGGTCTGTACAAGCATCAATTCCGAGACGATCACCCGATAGGCTTCCCCTTCGTGATTCCTCCAGGGCAAGTCGCGGCCATTTTCGTCGTACCACTCCAGCAAAGCCTTGCGAAATCCGATCAAGCTCTGTTCGTCATTCGTGATGGATCCTGGCATGGAGGCGATTCTCGCTTTTTTCAGTCAAAGTGCGCATTCGGGCGGTCGATCAAAAAATCATCCACAATATTCTCCAAAAACACAATTCATATGGAGCTCGCAATTGCCTGATCTGAATATCCTTGGTAATCACTGTATTCTAGGCAGTTGGTTTAAGTTGGTATTTGTAAAATTGAGTTGCAGTCCCGCATAAGGGATGTATATTCCTGTTATCAGGGAATTGAAAAGAGTTGTTGAGTGGTAATGGAGTCAGATTAAATACATCAAAGAGATTGATCATTGCAACACAGGAGCAGGTTAGATGAGAATGCAACCGAATGAGAATCTAACAGGTGTTGAAGAGAAGCGAGCCGAGCCATTAAATGAAGAACAAAGGGATCTGGCGGCACGATATGTGCCGTTAGGCATGGCGATTGCAAGGGAGTTTTCAGCCGGTTGGAGTTGGATTCAGGATGAAATGGAATCAGCCGCGATGATGGCGCTGGTCGATGCGGCCCGGTGTTTTGATCCAGCGTTTAATGTGAAATTTGCAACATATGCAAGGCGACGGATATCAGGCTATTTATGCGATGCCAAGCGGAAGCATTTGCAATCCCATTATCGTCGTAATGCAGATTCAGGGTCTGATCTAGAGTGGTTTTCGGTTAAGAATGTCTCAAATATGAGCAGTTCCGAGATGTTGGATCTCGACGAAAAGATTGCAATCCACTCAGATCGAAATCAGTTCGGCGCAGATTTTGAGGTTCATGATACGCTTGAGAATTGTTTTCAAAGACTTCCGATTCGCCATCGGGAGGTGATGAGGTCGTTATATTTCGATAAAGAGAGTTCGTTCGAGGAAATTGCAACCCAGTACAAAGTGACACCCGACCGGCTTGTGATATTGCATCGTCAGTCGTTGAATATGCTATTAAGCGAAGATGCTGTACCAACCGCGAAAAGTCGCCGACGTGGGACCCGCAAATCGAGGCCGACTGATCCGGGATTCCCAGTGAGAACTGCCCCAGATCAGGGATGAAGCAGGTCTGATTGTCATGGATCATGGATAAAAAAAGAGGCACGAAAATTCGTGCCTCACTTTTCTTGTAAATATCGGCTGATGAATATCAGGCAGCTCGTGAGGATCTTTGCTCGCGGAAGAAGCGGGCGATGGATCGCACCACATGTTCCTGAGCTTCAGCCCCAAGTTCTGGATACATCGGCAGAGCCAGTGTTTCTCTGGATGCGGCCTCAGCGATTGGGAAATCTCCTGGCCCATGGCCCAGACTTGCAAAGCATTTCTGCAAGTGCAGCGGCACAGGATAATAGATTTCAGAACCGATTTTCTGACGACCCAAAGTCTCTTTCAGGGCGTCACGCTGGCCATCTCTGACTCGCACCACGAACTGGTTGAAGACGTGGTGACGGCCTTCAAGCTCGTATGGAAGGACCAGAACATCGTCGCTCAGATACTTGGCGAAGAGTTCGTGATATCGCTGAGCCACTTCCCGACGGCCGGTGGCCCAGTTGTCGAGATGGCGGAGTTTCACTCTCAGAACGGCCGCTTGAAGAGCGTCCAGACGTGAGTTGAACCCGACTTCGTGGTGGTAATAGCGCGGCTCCATACCATGCACGCGAATTCTGGCCATGCGTTTGGCGAGTTCTTCATCGTGTGTGGTGATCATCCCACCGTCGCCAAATCCACCCAGATTTTTCGATGGATAGAAGCTGAAGGCAGCCACTTCGCCCAGATTCCCACTGCGTAAGCCGTGGTATTCCGAGCCAATCGCCTGAGCCGAATCTTCCAGAACCGGCAGACCATATTGAGCTGCAAGTCGGCGGATCGGTTCCATTTCCGAGGTCTGACCATATAGGTGAACAGGCAGCAAAACGCGGGTGCGATCGCTGATGGCCCCTTCGATCAGGTCAGGATTGATGTTGTACGTGACTGGGTCGATGTCGACGAAAACAGGCTTGGCGCCGGTTCGCCAGATGGCTCCGGCGGTGGCGAAAAACGAGTATGGAGTGGTGACCACTTCATCGCCGGGGCCGACTTCCCAAGCCATCAGGGGGATCAAAAGGGCGTCGGAACCTGAGGCACAGCCCACTGCAAAAGGGGCTTGGCAATA
>CAMBZY010000062.1 GCA_945872325.1 Candidatus Kuenenia stuttgartensis
ACGCCTGGCCCGAAGCCAAACCCTGGTGATTTCCAGATCGGAACCTCTGTTGCACACCCAGCTTATGGAGTCGGTAAAGTGGTCGCACTTGAAGGCAGTGGCCCAAAGGCCAAGGCGAAAGTCAAATTCGCGACTCGTGGAGAAGTGGCATTCGTCATCGCCATGTCTCCACTGAAAGTCCTTCCTGGACGTAAACTTAGCGATTAAAAGAATCTGAGGCTAATAACGCTTTGCAAGGCAATAAAGGCATTCGATTGAGAATGCCCAGTTGCTTGGCTGTTATCTAGCCGGTCTTGGCGATAGCCCCGGTTGTTTATCTTCCGCGAACCGGGGGCTAGATTCAAACCAAGAAACCGAAGACTATCGCCTCTTATCTAGCCGGTCTTGGCGCTAGCCCCGGTTAATTGATTTTAGAACGGAAAGTTATTTTCGGCCTAATCCTAAAGCGTCAAATACCAAAGACGACTCGCTTCGCCAAAGGTCTCGTCCATCGCTTGATAGATCGTTTCAACGACACCTGAAAACCAAAATCTTCAAAACCGTTAGAAACTGCAACACCCCTAAACCATTTGAGATTCGCAATTTATCTTTAAAGAAAAAAATTTCCTGTTTTTTTTCGCACCTTTCAGGCAAAAGCATCTCTATAATAGTGTAACCGTGTGTTTTCATAAGAGCGAGATTCCAAGCCTTCGGGTTGAGACTTGTTTTTAAAAAAGCATGCATAAACCTGCCTTGGAAAGCCAATATTGCCATGTCTGCAACATTCATCTGGATTATCGGTTTCGCTTGTTTAATTTTTGGCATCCACACCTTGCTGCGGATTTTACTACCTGAAAACAACGACATTTATTGGTGATTGGCAAGGAGTTCTCGCCGAACTCAATCGCGATCTCGAAGCACTGGATAAAATTGGACCCAGACATTGTCGTCGCCAGCGTGCTTAAGATGACAGTCATAGCATTTGCCATCAGGCTTGGCCTTGGCTGTCCCGGAAGGACGAAGTTTCGCATCAAGCTTGAAGTCGTAATAGGCCCACGGAACTCCACCACCGGGTCGGCGACTGTCCTTCACGGCCATTTCAAAACCGACACGTTTTTCTTCAAACTTCCCAGCCGATAGAAAACCTTTCGGATCTTTCGTGCCTGCCGAATAAACCTCCATGATCAACATGGTCGATTCCGGAAACTTCTGTGTTTCAAGATAAGTCCTGTAGGCTTCAGGATTAATATAAATCTGATGAAAACTGCCAGGCTGCGTCTCCTCAATTTCACGACTTACCGCACCGCCTGGCAAATCTTTCTTATAAACCGTTGAAAGATTCGTACCTACGTAAATCCAACTTCTGTAGTCTTTCGGGACAAGCAACTCACCATCGGAACTGTACTGGGGCTTATGTGGCGACTCTTTCGGCGCATCATCTGAGATAGCGCTGGCCATCCATCCAAATCCAGTCAAAGCCAGCAGAACAAAAGTAAATCTGATCCAAACCAATGGACTGACTGACTTGAAATGGCTCATGGAATTCTCCGAATCTGGCACTTGAAACCGCCTGTCAAACACACCCCAGAACGCTCTACCAGCCCAGTCTTACCGCCTCTTGAACCAGAATCTCACCAGCCCTGGCCGCTTCAAGTTCTGTCACGACGGATGCGATTCGACCATCTTTGCCTATGAAATAAGCCCATCGCTCAGGAATGTCGCGCCCCTCATGAACCGCAGCCCACTGAATGGCGGTGGTGCGTGTCGGGTCAGCCAGAATCGGAAAACTCAAACTCAGCTCTTTGGAAAACGGCGACAGGTATTTCGTCTTATCACATGATGCGGCAAAGACCTTGACACCCTTGACTTGCAAGGCAGACACAGATTTATCGACCGACTTCAACATCAATTCCACATTGCCTGTATAGGCTTTTGGAAACCAGACCACGATGACTGGCCCTGATTCCAACGTTTTGGAAAGCCGATGCGATTGCCCATCTGACCCTGACAATCGAAACTCTGGAGCCTTGATACCCTTCAAACTTAGAGGCTCAACCGCTTCCAACCGGGTTTGGCAGGATAGATAGACAGCAAGTATCAAAATGACTGAAACCGCTGTTCTTTGCAAAGTTACCAATGGATTTCGCAAAAGGTGGCTCCATCCTGAACATCAAACAGTTCGCATAGATATCTTGTACTGTATACGACTGTAACCCAACGGCAAGGTTGCTGCAATTCCAACCCTTTTGATAAGATCATTTCAGCTCAATTTAGAACAGTGGTCAAGATTTCCCAGAAGTTTTGGAGCAGGCCCATCATGCGGATCATCGGAATCGGGACGGACATCACCGAATGCCCCCGAATTGGGAGAATGATCCTCGAACATGGAGAGCAGTTTTTACGGCGGGTTTACACAGAACGAGAGATTGACTATTGCAACGCCCGAAAGCTTTCCACCGAGCATTTTGCGGGCCGTTGGGCTGCAAAAGAGGCCGTCCTGAAGGCGATGGGAACTGGCTGGATTCGCGGCGTCTCGTGGTCTGATATTGAGATTTTGAACGAGACCGGTGGGGCACCGAAAGTGATGCTCCACGGTGGGACGCGTGACATCGCCAAATCACGTGGAGTGGGCGAGATACTGGTCACAATCAGCCACTGCCGAACCTACGCAACTGCTTACGCCATCGCTATGATGGCCCAAGATCAGCCTGACCATAAACAGACTACAAATGACCCTGATCTTGATTGATCAAGGTCACATAATCAGCTTTAACTTGTTCAGCCCAATTCTCAGGGCTTACCAGCAGCATAAGCCTTGAAGGCGTCTGCAATTTTGGCTTCGTCGTGGCGTCCGTTATGAAAGACGACCCGATAGCCGAAGTGTACGGACTTGCCAGCCTCCAGCTTGTACTCACCCGTTTTACCAAGCCCGAAGTCTTTATATCCAAACGGATTTGCAGCAAAAAGGCCGTAGTTGCGGACATGCCAGTGGGTTGGATAGCGGAAGCTGTCTGGGTGGTTCAAAATGGCGACTCCCACAGTCTTTCCGTCGATCAGGCCGGAGTAATCCACCCACGACGAGCTTTTACCCCAGGCTGCATCGTCAGCGATGCCTTCGGCGTTCACGATCTTTCCGCCCTTTTTGGCCTTCGTATCCAGCAGGCTCGGCACCCGCAGGCCGAACATGCCTTCTTTGGTATCGCCAAAAACAACGGGGGAGTTGTCAGGTGCGGTCAGGACAAAATCGGCGTCCATAATTCTTTGGTCGCCCAGATTATAGACCACAATCGTGCAGCGTTCGTTGAGGACCAGTTTGCCCTCGTGGTCAAGCCACTCTTTATCGCTACGAATCGAGCCGGCCAGTGGGCCCTGAGAAGCCTCAGCGCTGACGACCTTGATCTTCCCAAAATGCTTCTTGTCGCCATTGATCGGGTCCGAGGCCCAGAAGTCGAGGTTGTTGACCTTCCCAAAAGTCATCCACATGGATCGTTGGTGAGGGTGGTCACGCTGCTCGCCGGCCACGTCCTTCATCGGATAATTACGGGTCATCTCGACTCCGGAAGGACCGTAAATCGGATAGATCACAGGCTTATTGCCCGACTGTGCCAAGGCAGAAAAGAACGGCTTACCGCCCACATTCACCTGCATGGAGTCGCCATTGTCCTCGATGGTCACTCCCTGAGTCTTAAGGGCGATTGGCTTCAGGCTAAGCGTTTGGCCGGTCAGTTCGAGGTCGGCTGGAACGATCATCACTGCTTGGTCAGCCCCGGCTGCTCCCAGTCCAACCTGCACAATCATTTGCTTGCCAGAATCTGAGATAGTGCCCATGTATGAGCCGGCTGCGATGCCTTTAACCTGTATTTTAAGGGGCGATTCAACACCCAGCCTGGCCAGTTTTGGAAGCTGGATTGCATCATCGGCTGAAGTGCTGCTGGCGAATCCGCCCAAGCACAGAAATAGTGCGGCCAGACGAATCAATGACAGTGACATCGCGGGATTCCCTGATTTAAGGACCTTGAAACGGTGGTAGTGTAGGAGGTTCGCATGGAATGGTGAATCGGAAGATTGGTCATTAAGACCAACTTCCGATTCCGTGTTGAAATGAGTTTGACAGTCACGGGCTTGGTCGGCAAGGGCCAACCATCCCTGAAATCAATGGGGCCAAAAATCACGCGATAATTGGCAACTCGCTGAAGAACTCATGGCCTTTGTCGTCGATCAGAATAAAGGCCGGGAAATTTTCGACCTCGATCTTGTAGATCGCTTCCATTCCAAGCTCTGGGAATTCCAGGAGCTCCACTTTCCGAATGTTTTCCTGAGCCAGAAGTGCCGCCGGCCCGCCGATGGAACCAAGGTAGAAACCACCATGCTTTTTACAGGCATCTGTGACAGCCTTGGAGCGATTCCCCTTGGCGATCATGATCATCGAGCCGCCAGCGGCCTGAAATTCATCGACATAGCTATCCATCCGGCCGGCAGTGGTCGGGCCAAACGATCCGGAAGGCATTCCTTCAGGCGTTTTGGCAGGGCCTGCGTAATACACTGGATGATTTTTTAGGTAGTCGGGCATCGGTTCGCCACTATCAAGCCGTTCCTTGATCTTGGCATGGGCGATATCGCGGGCCACGATAATGGTCCCGGTCAAGAGCAGTGGCGTGGAGACTTTATAGCGGGTCAGTTCCGCCAGAATCTCATCCATCGGACGGTTCAGGTCGATCGGAACACCGTGCTCAGATCCCAGACCATCGCGATATTGACCTGGAATAAACTTGGCTGGATCGCGTTCAAGTTCTTCTAGCCACAGGCCATAGCGATTGATCTTGGCGCGGACATTTCGGTCAGCGGAGCAGGAGACACCGATCCCGACCGGGCACGAAGCGCCGTGCCTTGGCAGGCGGATGACCCGGGCGTCGAGTGCAAAGTATTTGCCACCGAACTGGGCGCCGATGCCACTCTTGCGAGCGATTTCCATGACCTTTTCTTCCATGGCCAGGTCGCGAAAGCCTTGGCCCAACTTGTTCCCAGTGGTTGGGAGCTTGTCAAGATATCCAGCGGAGGCCAGCTTCACCGTCTTCATGGTAGCTTCGGCAGAGGTTCCGCCGATCACAATGGCCAGGTGATAAGGTGGACAGGCAGCTGTTCCAATCGAACGGAGTTTTTCGGCAAGGAATTTCTCAAGGCTCTTGGGGTTCAGCAGGGCCTTGGTTTCCTGATAGAGAAACGATTTGTTGGCCGAACCACCGCCCTTGGCCACAAACAGAAACTCGTAGCTGTTGCCAGTGGTCGCAAAAAGATCAATCTGGGCGGGCAGATTCGTGCCTGTATTGACCTCGTCAAACATAGTCAGGGCAGCGGTTTGCGAGTATCGCAGATTCTCTTTATTGTAAGTGGAAGCGATTCCTTTGGTGATCCATTCCGCATCGTTTGCACCGGTCCAGACGGCTTGGCCCTTCTTACCAAACACAGTGGCTGTGCCTGTATCCTGACACATCGGAAGCTGAAAGCTAGAGGCAATGGCCGCGTTGCGGAGCAGGGCAAGGGCTACCGAACGATCGTTGTCGGAGGCTTCTGGATCGTCCAGAATCGCGGCCACCTTTTGGAGGTGCTTGGCTCGATACAGGAACGAGATATCGCGAAACGCTTCCCGCGCAAGAACTTCCAAAGCCTCAGGACGGACCTTCAGAACTTCCTGCCCCTCAAACTTGACGGCACTCACGAAGTCGCCTTCCAATCGGCGATATTTGGTGTCGTCGTGGGCGGTTGCAAGTATATCCTGGTACGGAAGTTCGGCCATTGATCGTCCTTTGGTATGCGTTCGGAAACCGTGTTGAAAAGCCCTGAAAAGGTGCGACCTTACAAGTTTCCATGCCTAAATTTGATGGATTATGACGATTTCGTCAACAACAAAGCAATAAAATCAGGCCGGAATCATCTTCCAGCCTGATTTTGATAAGGTCTTTTGAGCCATGAAACGGGCTAAATCCCCCCGGTCAGGAGGAGCTTGCTTGGGCCTTCTGTGCTTTCTTTTCTTCGTTAGTCATGCCGTCAAGCCATCGGTGGCGAGTCATCGGGAGTTCGCCGGTGGTGGTTTCAATCTCTCCAAACTGGCCTTCCGCCACATCGTAACCATAAACCTTGGCAGAATGGATTTCAAAGTACCAGCCAAAGAGCTTCAAATCGCCACGAAGCATGCGGGAAGAAACGGCAGGGTGCATCATGACATGCTCGAGTTGGACCAGGATATTCTCCTGGATCGCGATTTCCAGCAACTGTTCAGGGCCGAGATGAGAGTAATTATCCTGGATCACCCGCCGGGTGCGTTCCATGTGGGCCAGCCAGGCAGAAACCGACGGAAGATCTTTGAGTTTCTCAGGATGCAACATGGCAGAAACAGCGCCACAATCGCTGTGGCCGCAGACCACGATGTTTTTCACGTTGAGCACGCTCACGGCATATTCAATCGTGGCGAGTTCGCCGGAGCCAGCCGCCGTGCCGTAAGGGGGGACAAGATTACCAGCGTTGCGGATCAGGAAAAGCTCGCCCGGATAAGAACTTGTGATACGAGTGGGATCAATCCGGCTATCAGAGCAGGTGATGATCAAAGTTTCCGGCGACTGACCGCCAGAAAGCATGACATAAAGCTGACGCTCTTTAGGATAAACCTCAGACCGGAATTTATGGATCCCTTGGATCAGCTTCATCTTGGATTGCTCAACGACTGGAGTGTTCGATTTGTTTGACCTGCCTGGGTCCACTTTTAAAAGTTTGTAGACAACACGCCTGCTGTGTCAAGATCAGGCCGGGTTTTTAATGAGTTGCAAGGTGGGCGTGTTTGATCTCAAAGCGTGTACCAATTCACGATTTCTTATTGGATATGGCCGAACTCGCTGATGTTGGTAATACGATGCACACGATTGCCACGATGCAAAATGCCTCGAAACTTCACGATACCATTTGAGCCCAAGGCTTTGTGAGCTGTCAGCCAATCGTCGGGCGTCAAGTCCACTCTAACAAGCTGGCTTTGTTCTTCATACAGGACTGACAGACTTGCTTCGCCCTGCATTCGACCATCAGCACCAGGCTCACCTCCTAGCGTATCGACATTGCCGACAAAGAGTGACGCAGCGGGAGCTTTTGCTGGCTGGAGCTTTTTGGAAATATCTTCAATGATCGGAAAGTACTCACGTTTGATACGAACAATCGCTGGAATCGAATCCAACGGCTTCAATGTCGTCGCCCACGAAACTTTCACGTCCAAGTAAGAATCTTCCTCTGTCGGCTGCATTTGCAACAAAGCTTCACACAGGTTTACACTCAACACAGGCTGGTTTTCTTTAACTTCAAAAACGCTGGATACAGTATCTGCCTCAATCGAGTGAACGACGCGAGACAAGGATCGCATCAGAGTGGACACGGTCCGTCGAGCAAATGGCTCACTACCTTGTAGAGGTTGATCTTGGTCAACGGCCCTTAATGGGCAAGAAACGGAAACGGCATAACTGCCACGTTCGGTCTGTCCCAGATGACAGGCATTCAGGAGTTGTTGTGCCTCGGCACGACTCATGCGAGGATGATGAACGATCGGGTTCACAACACTGCAAGCGGCAGCGAGAATAGATCGCTTTGCGCCTTCCAGAAGCCGGATGCCTTCGATGAGCGGTATTGAACCTCTGCCGGTGACAGGCGACGCCACGCAGTATCGTAAGGTGTCTGACTCTGGCGTGAGCAAGTCATTAAGTATCTGCGCGACTGGCCGGGACTCAAATTGAGCAAGGATTTCTACCACGTCGCGCATACGCTTCGAGTAATCGTCCAAACCCTCCATCGGAACAATGAGTTGATCCCATTGCGCTTTTGGGTGATTAAAAAGCGCGATATCGAGGTTGACTTGAGACACCCTCTGCCAACCCTTTGCGATCGCATAGGCACGAACTTGTTGAGATTTGATGAGTTGTAAAATATCGATCGGGAGAGCTTCACTCGACATATTGCAAAACCTCCTGTTTAGAAAATCTCGTCATCAGCGCCAAGAGAGATTCAGCCGAGAGCAAGTTCGATCTTGGAACGTAGATTGTCTTTGCGTGCACGTCCGTCCCCTCCGCTCCGCGAAGACTTACCCAATAAGCGCAACGCCGGGAAACAAGGCATTCTTCGCTATGATCCAGCCAGGAGCTTGAATCTTTGGGAAGATAAAACACAACGAGCAGTTGCGGGACACCCGTTTTTGTCGACCTCAACTCATTATAGTTCTTGATTTTGAGTGAATACGAGTATTTGCCGTCTCGCTCGATGGGATCCTGCTTAGTTGCCTTCAACTGGACTTCGACTGTAAATTGGGTCAATGTCGAATTCTCAGCCAAACTGCCCTTAATACGAAGGATCGCATCGACTCCCGCTTCATCGGTGTGTCTGCCTGCACCCTCACAAATAACACCAGCACGCGAAGCTATTGCATGGAGATACGCATAGCTCAGTTCGGACTCGATATTCTGGGCTGTAAGCATTGATTTGTGTACTTATCTACGAATTACCGCCTCACGACAAACCGACTTAATAGAATACCTTATACACGATTCCGGACTCACTCGCAACTCAAGAGAGTCAGGAAAGTCAGTTCTTTTCAAAACTGGCAAGATCACATCGTATGGCCTGATTGCAGTTCGAACGGCTTGATCTGCTCTGGATTGCAGCAGTTCAACTATATGGAATACGTTCTCATCCTTATTTAGGAATATCAGGAATGACAGGTGTAATGCCCCTGCGGTTTTGAAAATCAGCTCTCGATCATGGCTTTCACATTCCTGGAATTCACTGGCGAGATCAAGCCCTTCTCCGTGATCAAAGCGGTGATCAATTCGGCCGGTGTCACATCAAATGCAGGGTTATAAACAGAAACACCTGCCGGGACGGTCATCCGGCCAAACCCGTGAGTGATTTCGTCAGGATTACGCTCTTCGATCGGGATACCCGAACCGTCTTCCAGAGTCATGTCAAATGTGCTTGAAGGAGCCGCTACATAGAACGGTATTCCGTGAGCTTTGGCTAACAGAGCAACCCCATAGGTCCCAATCTTGTTCGCAGCATCACCATTCGAAGCAATTCGATCGGCCCCGACCACCACGGCCTGAACTTTTTTCTCGCGCATCACTACAGCGGCCATATTGTCGCAAATCACGGTCACGGGTACACCTCGACGCGAGAGCTCCCAGGCCGTTAAACGAGCACCTTGCAAGAGAGGGCGAGTTTCGTCTGCAAAGACGTGAACTTTTTTACCGGCTTCAATCGCGCTATAAATGACGGCCAAAGCGGTGCCGTAATCAGATGTCGCCAGGCCACCTGCATTGCAGTGTGTCAAAACCCCCATGCCGTCACCCAGCAGGGCTGCCCCATGCTTGCCAATGGAATGGCACATGGCATCGTCTTCATCACGAATGGAATGAGCTTCCGTGAGCAGGCTCGCCAGAAATTCCTCCGGATCCGTACTGGTCTGAGCCTCTCCGAATTTGGTCATTCGGTCCAGAGCCCAGAACAAGTTCACCGCTGTGGGCCGACTTGTGGCCAAATAAGCGGCCGTTTTCTGGAGATTCTCCAACACCTTGGCCACACTGGAAATATCGCCAGAACGGGCTCCCACGACAGCCCCGTAGGCCGCTGCACAGCCAATCGCAGGTGCCCCGCGAACCTTCAGAGCATGAATCGCGGCCCAGACTTCATCAACGCTAGTCAACTCGATCATCATTTCATGCTCAGGCAGAAGCGTTTGATCGAGGATTTGAAACTGGCCTGAAAGGGCATCGCCCAGCCACTGAAGAGTTGTCCAATGCACGAGAGAAGCCCTTTCTATTGCGAACACAAGTCCATTCAGAAGTAGAACTTACTGATCAACATCGTCACCAGCGTCGTCTGGGTCCACCCAGTCGCCCAGTGTCATGTAGATCTCTTCGAGACGCCGCATGTTGGCTTCGGTCTCAATATCGTTCAAAAGCTGCTTTGGTTCGGCACAGCCAGCAATTCTGGCGGCCAGACCAAGCAGTTCGATGTTCTGTGCGCGAATCGTCAGGTAGGTCGCGATTTCAGTCTCGTTGGCTTCGTGATCCACTTCCTCTTCGAAGAACGATTCGGGAGCAGCCTCGATCGGCCGGCGTGCATCGCGTGGACGTGGGTTCTGGCGCTGATCGCGAGGGCTGAATTCGCGACGGCCACCACCACCTCCCCCGCCACCTCCGCCTGAACCTTGTGATGGACCATGACTGTGGCCGTGATTTTGACGTGCCATTTGGATTGGGATCTCTCTTTTGTATGAAAGTGAATCGAGTTTGTGAAACGTGGTCTGGATTGAGCAGAATCAGATGAAGCCAGCCCATGATGTGTAAGGCAGGCTGAAAGTTTTGGCCACGATATGATGCGTGATCTGGCCATCGACCAGATTTAGATCAAAACCGGGGGCAGCCAAAGATTCGGCTGGCTGCAAAGCAAAGTATCTAAAAAGAATTTGCCCGGCGCGAAGCCGGGCATACTCTGGAGCCTGTAGTTTTAGGACTTTCACGTTCAGATCTGACTCTGAGCAGAAGATTTCTGAAGATTGAGAACTGAACGCCACTGAGGCATCATATTTTTCATCTGTCAGGCATGATCGCAG
>CAMBZY010000063.1 GCA_945872325.1 Candidatus Kuenenia stuttgartensis
GCGAACGTTGGGCCAAAGCGGTGTGACGATGATCGCTTCGTCGCCCGGGTCAATGGTGGCCTGAATGGCGATCAGCAAAGCGACTGATCCGCTGGCTGTGACCACGACACGGTCCATGGGATCAATTTCCAGGCCATGAAGTCGGGAATATTGGTCGGCGATAGCCTTGCGAAGTGCAGGGTATCCAGCATTTGGAGTATAGAAAGTTTTATGGTGAGCGAGCGCCTCGCGACCGGCCTCGAGGATGAAGTCGGGGGTAGGGCGGGTATCTTCGCCGTAAAAAAGTCTTAACGTATCGGGAACCCGGTCAGCCAGAAGAGCAATTTCGCGAATGCGACTGGCCTCCACAGAGGCTGACCGGCTCAGGTTTGGCATGATTTGAGATCCATCAATCTTTCGACTTGTCGCGATAAGTCAGGACGGGGCATGGAGCATTTCGGATGATCGATTCTGCCACGGAACCCATCAAAATGTGTGAAAGGCCGGTTCGACCGTGAGTGCTGATCACAATCAAATCAATCGGATTTCGGCTTGCATATTCGAGGACGGATTCCACAGGAGAGCCCCAAAGGGCGGCCTTTTCCACTTTGACTTTTCCTGAATTGAATTTATCTGAGACGTTCTGCAAGGCTTCAAGGCAGGCTTTCTCGCTTTCCTGATAATATTCAGGAGGTTGCGAGGCCACGATCATCGGTTCGGGAGCAATCGCTACAACAGGTTCTGCAAGCACGTGGACTAAATGCAAGGTGGCTCCGAACTGCTCTGCAAGTTCAAAAGCGGACTTGATGGCTGCCTCGGAGTGGTGCGAAAAATCAGAAGGGGCCAAAATATGATTCGGTTTCATGGTTGCATACCTCAACAAGAAAAATCAGGCAGAGAAAGGTCCTGACTCCAGTATAAGGTGGAGTCAGGACGGAAGCGAATCAATAAGCTTCGCCACGGACCATTTTCTGGAATGCTCCGCGAAGCATTTTCGTGGTCGGACCGACTTCGCCGGTGCCGATCGGACGACCGTCGAGTTTCGTCACGGGAATCACTTCGGCAGCGGTTCCGGTCAGGAAGCATTCGTCGGCGGTCAGGATATCGTGACGTTCCATGGTGCGTTCCACCACGGCGAGGCCTTTTTCGGTGGCCAGATCAATCACAGCGCCGCGAGTGATCCCGTCGAGGATACCGGCATCGATCGAAGGGGTATGAACCACACCTTTTTTCACGATGAAGATATTGTCGCCCGTGCATTCAGCCACGTAGCCTGCATGGTTCAGCATCAGAGCTTCCAGGCAGCCTGCATTGGTCCCCTCGATCTTTGCCATGATATTATTGAGATAATTCAGGGACTTGATGCGTGGAGAAAGTGCGGCAGGATGGTTACGAATGGTCCCGGCGGTGATGATCGCCAGGCCGTTTTCATAAAACTCTTCCGGATAGAGGCTGATGGTATCGGTGATGATGATGACCTGCGGATCGGTCGTTTTACGAGGATCCAAGCCGAGGCTGCCTGCTCCGCGAGTGACGATGGCGCGAATGTAGGCATCGGTAAAGTTGTTGACAGCCAGGGTATCGATGATGGCCTGAGCCACTTCCTGACGAGTCATGGGGATGACGAGATGGATCGCCCGGGCCGATTCAAAAAGCCTGTCCACGTGCTCTGTTAATCTGAAGACTTGGCCAGCATAAGAACGGATACCTTCAAAGACCCCGTCGCCGTAAAGCAGGCCGTGGTCGTAGACCGAAATCTTGGCATCTTCTTTGTTGACAAATTTTCCGGCGATGTAAACCTTCAGGCTCATGCCCCGGTGTCTCCCTCGGACAAATGATTTTGCCTTACGGAACCAGGGCTTGGCATATGTATCCGTTGGCGTGACAGGTGTATTCCATTGCAGCAGTTGCAACTGGAAATAATTGCTCTGCTATTGAACGGTCAAGCGGCCAGAACAGGCGTGAATGATTCGACCAAACCTTGGTTCAGCCGAACAATCCGGTCCGCTTGTCGCGCCACGTTGAGGTCGTGCGTAACCACAATCATAGTCATGCCGCGTTCCCGGTTCAAGTCACGAAGCAGTTTCATGACACTTTCGCCGCTCTCGGCATCGAGATTTCCAGTCGGTTCGTCGGCCAGAATGATCTGCGGATTGCCTGCCAGAGCACGTGCAATCGCAGTTCTCTGCATCTCTCCACCAGAAAGTTCTGAAGGCTTGTGCTTCCCACGATGACCGAGGCCAACGCGTTCCAGCCACTCTGCAGCATCGCGTTTGAGCTGTTTTTTCTGAGAGAACCACTGCCAGGGCGAAAGCCTGATGAGTTGCGGCATCAGCACATTTTCCAAAGCGGTGAGCTCAGGCATGAGATGATATGACTGGAAAACGAATCCAAAAGCTGTGTTGCGCAAGTGATCACGCTTTTTATCAGGCTGTTGGTCGATCCGCTCACCGTTGAGGTAGATGTGGCCTTCATCGGGGCCGTCCAGAAGTCCAAGCAGGTGCAGCAGGGTGCTTTTGCCAGAACCACTGGCACCCACAATCGCGACCATCTCGCCCTTTTCGATCGAAAAATCGACCCCATGTAACACGGGCACTTCCAACGATCGGCCTTTGCGATAAGCCTTTTTTAAGCCGACTGCGTGCAGGTGTGCATTCATGGCATGGTGGCCTTTGGGAATGAATGGAAGAATCATGGTCGTTACAGTCTCCGTGAACTTTTTGGGAATTTCCAGTGTGAGCAGGGTCTGCTATGTCACTCGAAACGTAACGCTTGAACTGGATGGAGTTTCGATGCCCTCTGGGCTGGCCATACACTGGCCGTGACAGCGATCGCAATCGCTCCCAGGACGATGCCGGCGACTGTCCAAGGTTCCACAAGGGTTGGGATTTCACTGAAGTAATAGATGTCCGGGTTGAACACTCTCGTGCCGGTCAGGCTGTTGATCACGTTCTCAATGTCGTTGAGGTAGTGAACTATGAGAAGCCCTTCGATCATCCCCGCTCCACATCCAACAATGCTCAGTGCAAGGCCATAAGATAGGAAGATGCCGCGAACTCCGCTGGTGGATGCACCAAGCGCTTTGAGGACACCAATATCGCGTGTCTTCTCGACCACGATCATCGAGAAAATGGCCAGAATCCCGAACCCAGCCACGGCGATGATCAGGAACAGAAGGACATTCAGAATGAACTGTTCGATTTTCACAGCTTCCAGCAGTGGACCCTGCTTTTGCTCCCAGGTGGCGACCCGGAAATACATCGGACGGCGGCTGTCGAGGACGCGCTGAAGACGGCCGGCGATCTCGTTGATATTCACACCAGGCTTGACCTGAATCTGGATCTGATTGACGGCACCAGCGCCCAGCCCATCGCCCAGCATACGCATGTATTGAAGGCGTTCCAGGGGAACATAGACGTGCATGGAGTCGTATTCAGACATCCCGCTTTTGAAGTAACCTACGACCGTATAGTCATCATAGGCCGCTTCAGGCTTGCGGCCCGACTTGGGAAAGGCGAGTCCGATGCGTGAGCCGGGCGGGGCGATGAAATCGTCTGTGGATGAGCCGGGCCGGTGGATGGTGGCCAGGGCGTATCCGACGATGGCACCGCGATCAGGGACCTGTTCGCCGGCCTGCTGTTTGAGGATGTCGTGCAGGGGGTCGTCTTTAGGAGTATCTTTCAGGAGGTGGCCGGCAGGGGAGTTCGTCTGCCAGTTTTTAGGAACTTCGAAGCCGGGTTTGATTGGCTTGCCGGCATCGTCCTGAATAAATTCAGAGAAATCGCCTGTTTTGGCGCGATCTTCAGGACGAATTCCAATGACCATGACCTGACGGGTCACGGCTTGTCCATCAGGCAGGTACATCTTGAGAAGGCCGAAGGTTTCCATGGTCGGGGCGGTGGCTTCGACGAGGTCTCCGCACTCTTTTTGAATGATCGACTGAACGTCTCGCCAGTCCCAGAATCCGTCGAGGTCGTAGCTCTCCACCACAACGTCTGCCAGAATCCCGTGGAGTCTGTCACGCATGGTGTGTGCAAAACCGGCCATGACCGAGTTGACCACGATCATTGTGGCCACCCCAAGCATCACGGAAATTACGCTCGCCAAAGCGATGTAACGGGTCTTCAGATAGCGCCAGCAGAGTAGATACTTATACATGATCGCAAGCCATCCTTGGCAGGGCATATCCTGAAAAAAACAGGCCATTCTGGCTTCTCGCCAGACCGGTCTGATTCAGGGATGCAAGACTGGTTACATTCCTTCGAATTCCGATTTTGGTTCCGGCCTGGTTTCCACTTCGGCAGTTCCCGATGCAGCGACTCCCTCACTCCTCGGCCGAAGCAGAGGGAAAAGGATCACGTCGCGAATCGATGGTTTATCAAGCAGGACCATGACCATGCGGTCGATACCGATCCCAAGTCCACCGGCGGGCGGCATGGCGTGCTTGAGGGCTTCAATGAATTCCGTATCCATTTTTGCCATCGAATCTTCCGCCTTTTGGCCAGCAAGCTGGCTGCGGAACAAAGATTCCTGAAGGATCGGGTCGTTCAGCTCCGTGTAAGCGTTTGCCAGCTCCATGCCTTGAACGAAGAGCTCGAATCGCTCGGCGACCTTGGGATCACTGGTTTTACGCTTCGTCAGTGGGCAAAGTGAGGCAGGGTAATCTGTGACAAAAACCGGGCCTTCCAGAGCGTCCTCGACATACTCTTCGAAAAGGTTGCTGACAAGCACGTCGTGAGCCACCCCAACTGTGTCAAAACCTTTGGCCTTAGCCTTCGAAACGACAGAGTCTGAATCGTCGATTCCGCAGCCGACATGTTCAAGGAACAGATCGGAGTAAGTCCGGCGAGACCAAGGTGGTGTGAAGTCAACGGACCGGCCGTTCAGGGGTCTGACAAACTGGCCGTCAACAGCCTGAATGGCTGAAGTAAAGATGGCCTCTGTCAGATCCATCATCGAGTGATAATCGCCATAAGCCTGGTAGCACTCCATCATGGTAAATTCCGGGTTGTGCTTGGTACTGATGCCTTCGTTGCGGAAGACCCGGGCAATTTCAAAGACCCGTTCCATGCCGCCCACCAGGAGCCTCTTCAGATAGAGCTCAGGAGCGATTCGCATGTAAAGTGTCAGGTCGAGCGTGTTGTGGTGAGTCACAAACGGACGGGCGGCTGCCCCGCCGGCGATGGCTTGCATGGTGGGCGTTTCCACCTCGATAAAGCCTTGTCCACCAAGTGTGTTACGGACAGCTCCAATGATTTTGGAACGGCTCAGGAATGCCGCCAGACTCTCTTGGTTTGAGAACAGGTCAACGGAGCGGTTGCGGTATCGTTGCTCCACATCGGTCAGGCCATGCCACTTTTCAGGAGGGGGCAGGATTGACTTCCCAAGAAACTCGATCTGGGTTGCAAAGATGGTCAGTTCGCCGGTTTTGGTGTATCCAAGGGTACCGTCGATTCCCAGAAGGTCTCCGAGGTCCATTTCCTGAAGCAAGGCCCAGTGGTCGTCGCCTACCTGGCTTTTCCCACAGAAAATCTGGATTCGGCCGGTCCAGTCCCGAAGGTCAAGGAAAATCGCTTTGCCGGCGGTCCTGCGAAGCATCACACGGCCGGCGATTCTAGCCGGAGGGCCAGGTGGCTGATGACCTGCTTCGTCTTTTGGAGGAACCTGAGGCTCCAGAGCCCTGACTTCGTGGATCGGCTGGTGGCCATCAAAACGCTGGCCCCATGGGTCGCGGCCAAGTGCGGAGATACGCTCCAGCTTCACTCGTCGCACTTGTTCTTGATCTTCACCATGGGTGGCCGAGTCGCTCATTGTGGTCCCGTATTTCATCCAGTTCGGAAGTTCTTACAGTCGGTTGAAAATCATAAAACGGATCATCGTATGATTCTCAGAGACCCGATTCTAAGTTATCTAATGGTTTGGTCAACCGCACTTCTGGCTTTTTGAAGGAAAAGTTTCGCAAATCAGACGGTGTTTGGATTCATCTCCCTCAATCTCAAAACCCATTCAAAATCGAGGCATCATCGGATGACGGCCCGATTTCTTAGCGTTCTTCGTCGGATCGAAAAAAAACACGATGAAACGAAGGCAATCTTTTTAAGGACGGCCTTCGATTCACATCGCATTGAATAACCCACCACATTCACTGATAATTTTGACCTGTCTGCGAGATCCGGTCGTTCACGCAGGTTTGCTTAAGGACTTAACCCATAAGCATAATCGGACCACTATGTTACGCAGCAGGATGAATGTTCAGGAGCATCTTGCGGCGAAACCGCAGACCTCCGGCAGTCACCAGGCCGAGGCCCATCATGACATAGCTTGATGGTTCAGGCACAACAGTCACATTGACTGTGGTTGTACCTGCGATTGAGAATGTGTAAGTCCCAGCTGCGATGGATGGTGTGGCGAACGAGATGCCGTTGATTGTGCTTGAAATTCCGGCTGTATTATCGTTCCGTGTGCCTTGGCCGATGATCGGATAGGCCAGTTGGCGATTATAGGACGGTTGATTCGAGAAGACAGACTGGCTCAGACTGTCTTTGATATCAAGGCTGAAGCCGAGTGTGGCGTCGGCAACTTGGTTACTGACATCTGAGAATGCAACAAGACGGTCAATCAGGTTGAACGACAGGGAAACGATATCTGTGTTGTTCAAAGTGAACGAGCCACTGATGGTCCAGTTCGATGTGGATGTTCCAATCGAGCCGGGAGGCAAGTTTCCAAGCCCTTCAGCGGCTGAGTCGATCGAAACATTGCCACCGGCAAACCCTGGGGTGAACAGGTAGCGTGGTTCGAGGTTGCTGGGCGTTCCAGCGCTAGGGATGCGTGTGATCACATCCGCACGGGTGAACACATTGGTCGCCGATAATTCGCCAATCCCTGGAAGGGATGGGCTTGTTGCGTTTTGAGGCCCGGCAGTGGTGGAGTTGGCTTGAACCAGAACTGTGGTGTCGCCAACACCATAAGGGGCTGCACCACTGAGATTCTCAGCAGGGGCAACCATGTTTCCCGCAAACGACTGGAGTGCATCAAGAATCGGCGTGTTGTTCGATACGCCTGGATAGCCTTGCAAGGTCGCCGCTGTTGATGTGCGAATGCTGAATGCATTGCCTGTCAAATTGCTGGGCGTGCTGCTGCCCAGTGTCATGTCATAAACCTTCTGCTGGGCAAAGGCATAGACCGTTCCTGCCTCTGCTCTGTGAGCTGACGACCCACCAGCTACAAACGCCATTCCAAGAATGGCCAGTTTTCGAGCCCTAATCAAAATGTGGTTCATCTACGAATTCTCTTTCAATGATTCTGTCCCGATTCCCAACCAAATTTACCAATGGGATGGTTGAGTCGGGGACAAAAGTTACTTTGTCCGCAATGCGATCGAGTTGAGGTACGTCAAAATACGATCTGAATCAAACCGTCTTATTACGTACCAAGCCGATGGATAGTAAACGAATCTGTACCTGATTGTCAAATGATTGCTCAGCGATTCAGTTCGTTTTGTTGCGTTTTATCAAAATGTTCATTTTTTCCTACATCGACATGTTCGTTTTTACACGCGGACAGCCGTCTGGATTTATGGCGTAACTGTTTTTAAAATAAGTGTTTCATGGTGGTTTGTCTGAGCTGTTAGTCGTGGTTGTTTTTCGAGTTCAACGCCACGATTCCGAGCCAACCCAAAGTTATAAAAGTTCCAGTGGAATCCTGATCATCTGTTTAGGATATGAATGGCCTTTAATGAGTTGGCTGGATAGGGGTTCTGTAGAGCCCTTGGGCGGAGGGCTGGTTCGGTTGGGAGCTCAGCCTCGCTAAACCTGAATCGCGTTCAGAAGCGTATTCCTGTCAGTCCGGACTGTGGGCTTAACCTTCAAGTTCTGTATATGACTGGACTTCCGGCAGGTTTCCATCTGCCAGATACCATTGGCGATCCGGACCACGAAACGCCGTCCAGCTTAGTTTGTAACTCGCAATTGGGCCACGGCTTCGGTGTCCACGAAGGCTCACTGCTATTGAGAATTTCAAGAGACTTTTATTCGGGTCTGATGCGTCTGGTTTTGATTGGAACTGATCGACTGAGATCACCACTGGAGTTTGTGGCCAGGCGTTTCCCCTGTGTCTCCACTCTTTGACTCGCTGCTTCCAGTAAAGTTTAAAACTGTCGTAGTCTGAGAAAGATCGGCAGTTCTGAGCTTCCGGAGTCAGAAAGATCCACATCCTGCGATACAGCGGTCCATGATGTTCGAGCGATTCAAAATAGTCGTGCACTGCCCTCTCAGGGCTCATTCGGACAGGTCTTTCCAGACCCACAATCAATGGATAAGCCATGATCGCCACGACTGCAGTACCCAAAATGCAAATCCCTCCAGCCAAATGGATTGTGCTCCATCCTGAGAATAGCCAGGCCAGAATGATTGTCGACAATCCAGCCACAGTCATCCGGACGAAATCAGAGCGGCTTTCGCGAAATCTTGTCCAAGGCTGGATGTCGTCCCTCAAGGGAACTTGTCTCGTTTGAACGTTTGGAAAGTCATGATTTGGAGAACTGGCGGTGGATGTATCAACTTCTTCTTCAAATATTGGAATCGAGCGTTTAACACTCGGCCGATCGGGTTCAGCAAGCTCAAACAAGTCGTTGTCGGCCATGACCTTCATACCTTTTGCAGGATGTTCAGTGGAGCAGTTGAGGACCATTCTATCATTCGTCTGGGACGACTGACAGCATACTTGGCTCAACAGACTCTATTTTAAACCAGTTCCGGATCCATGATTTGTCCGATCAGAATCAGATGTGGCATAAAACGAGGATTTCGCAGATTAAAAGAAGCTCGATCAGATCCATCCCCTACTAGGATTCCCCAACGGATTGCTTTATGATAGTGATCAGAACAAAGAATCAGATTTTGAGTCCCTTCATTTGGAAGTATCAAGAATCATGGGCCTGACGCCTTCAACCATGCTCCCGCTTGGAACCGTTGCACCTGCATTTGCACTTGCGGATACGGACGGAACAATCGTAAGGAGCGACGATTTTTCGAAATCGCCTGCGATGGTCGTCATGTTCATTTGTAATCATTGTCCCTTTGTAAAACATGTCCGCGATGAACTGGCCCGATTTGGGCGAGACATGAAGGCGAAGGGAGTGGCAGTCGTCGCGATCAGTTCCAACGATATTCAGACCCATCCTGCAGATTCTCCTGATATGATGGCCGTGGAGAAGCAGGCGGCCGGTTATGATTTTCCTTATCTGTTTGACGCCGATCAATCTGTTGCTGCCGCTTATCAGGCGGCCTGTACGCCTGACTTCTTCGTCTTCGATCAAGGCCAGAGGCTTGTCTATCGCGGCCAGTTGGATGATAGCCGGCCAGGAAATTCGATCCCTGTCAGTGGGAGTGACCTCCGAAACGCTGTGGAAGCCGTTCTGGCAGGTCAGCCGATCCACGAACCACAAAAGCCTTCCATAGGCTGTAATATTAAGTGGAAGCCAGGCCAGGAACCGGCTTACTCCATTTGAACCCGTTCAACTGATGGAGGTCTGGCAAAATCTGGTCCAGAATCCATTGGTGTATCAACTAACGTCAATGACTCGAATCGCTATCCTCATAGGAATCATAGATTAAAGTATGGCTCGTTCATCATTCGGATCAGGGTTGGAAGACGACGACGAAATCATCGAAGCGGCATCTGAGCCAACATCAGAGCCAGTTCAGCCATTCAGATCAGCTGAAAAGGTCGCTGCAAAGTCGGCTCCGGCAGAGCATCGTCAGCCATTTGCATGGTCGTTTGCAAGCCAGGTGGGCGGAATGCCACTGGAGCTTGGGACCCAGGCCAAGGCGACCATTGTGGATCACGGCGATTCCGAATGGCTTCTGACGCTCGATCAGTCAGGCCAGCTGAACGCGGCTTTGGTGGAAAAAACCGCTGAAGTCCGCACGGTTGAACACCTTTGCCCAGTCTTTGGTAGCCAGAAGTGGTCGGCATTCGATGCCCGAACCTGCGATCAGACAGGCCAGATTTTATGGGTTGGAATTGATAGGGGCACTGGTGCCCTGCACGCGACCGTTCATTTAGAACGAGCCTTGAAAGGCGAGATCACCCAGCCGGACCTGTTTGGTCATGCCTCTGACCTGGATCTGCCGGGCAATCCTCAACGTGTGCTCTCGATTCAGCTGACCGATTGGTTTGGCCGAAAGCGGCTGGACCTTGTCCTGCTGGTCAAGCCGGAGCGAGATGGGGGCGGACCGAGTGTTCAGGTGATGGAACGTAAGTCTGACAACTTCCTGGAAGGCTATCTGCCAGCACAACTTGCCGCCTCTGAAGCGGATCGCCTTCTGGCAAAGGACTCTGACGGACGTCTTGTACTGGTTTCATGGTCTGCACCAGGGGCCGATCAATGGCTCCATTTGACGGGCGATGGCAGTTTGCATCTGCTCGGAAATTTTGGAGGGATCCTGCCGCCCGGAGTC
>CAMBZY010000064.1 GCA_945872325.1 Candidatus Kuenenia stuttgartensis
ATCATGATTCGTAAAAGTTCGCTCATGGCATTTGCCATGCTGTTGGGTCTTGCCTCAGCTTCTCAAGCACAGATTATCGGTGGCCACGGTGGCCCAGCCACAATCTATTCAGGCTCTGGCCACACTTTTGGTGGTCATGCCGGAACCCCGGTTTACACCTATCAAGAACCATTGGCAGCTCGCCCAGCATCGGCACCTGCTTTTAATGGTTATGCCGCTGAACCTGTTCTGTCGGCCAAAACAGTGACGTCTGCCGGTACCTGGCCAGCCGGCGTAAGCCAGCCTCCAGCCCCGATCAATTACGCCACCGTTGGGCCAAATCGTCAGCAGTTTTTCGGCTGGAATTCGTTCTGGTGGTACGACCCAAGCCAAGGTTCGCCGATCTGGAACCCATACAACCGCGGTCAATATTGATCCTGGCAGATTCCCAAGAAATACGCTGATCTTATGGACTCTCCTCTTTATTTTTGAAGATGGGAGTCCTTGATTTATTTGATTCGATGATGGAATCCAGCCATTACGCCAAAATCTCTTTAATGACATGACCATGCACATCGGTCAGTCGGCGATCAATTCCATTATTACGAACAGTCAGTTTTTTATGATCAATACCAAGCAAATGCAATATTGTGGCATGAACATCGTAAATCATAGTCGGTTTATCTCGATCGGCTGGTTTATATCCAAAATCATCACTAGGGCCATACTTCAGCCCTCCTTTAATACCACCGCCAGCCATCCAGGTGGTGAAACAATAAGGGTTGTGATCTCGCCCCAAGCCACCCTGACTGGACGGCATCCGGCCAAATTCTGTAGACCAGAGAACGATCGTATCGTCCAGCAAGCCTCTCTGTTTCAGGTCTTGAATCAGTGCTGATGCGCCGTGGGCCATACCGCGGGCGAGCGGGCCGTGATCGCGTTTGACATCCTCGTGACTATCCCAATTTCGCCGGGGGAAACCGTTGTCATTTCCTGACCAGATTTGTACAAATCGAACTCCACGTTCAATCAGACGACGAGCCGTCAGGCACTTACGCGAAAAAACCTGAGTCTCTTCAAGTGCATTAATCTCGGTGGGATAAGTATTAGGGATATGATCAAGTCCATAGAGTTTCAACACATGCTGAGGCTCTTTGGATAAATCGAGCGCTTCAGGGGCGGCAAGTTGCATTCGGGCGGCGAGTTCGTAACCACGGATTCGGGCATCCAATCGGCTATCTTCTGTACGCTGGGCGGCATGGGTTCGATTGAGATTGGCCATCAGTTGCATGGCTTCCGCTTCAGAATCTGCTGAAAAATGGCCACGATATCGCTCATCAGCCTGAAGGTTTGCAATCGGATTAGGCTGGCCAGGATAGGCGACTGTACCGGAATACTGGCCAGGCAAAAATCCGGAGTCCCAGTTTTTTGTTCCATTTGATGCCAGTCCGCGATGATCAGGCATGACAACAAATGTCGGCAGATTATCGTTCATACTGCCCAGACCATAACTGATCCAAGAGCCGGCTGACGGAAATCCCGGGAGCGAAAACCCTGTGGTTTGCAACAAGGTGGCCTGACTGTGAATTCCAGTCTTGCCCACCATGTTATGGATAAATGTCATTTCGTCAGCAACTGGAGCAAACGCTGCCACAGCTTCCGATAAATACTGTCCAGACTGGCCATACTGACCAAATTTCCAGATCGGTGCGAGCCAGGGGCCAAGCCCGTTTTGAAACGCCTCAACCGACTCACCAAAATTCGATTGCTGACCATTTCGGCGCTGCAATTCCGGCTTATAATCAAACAGATCCAAGTGGCTGGCGGCCCCGGCCATGAAGAGTTCGATCACGCGGGTCGCCTTGGGAGGGTGGTGCAAAACGCCCTTCAATATTCCCGGTGTTGCAATTGGATTCGATTCAACACTTGCTGATCTGGTTTCGTTTTCGGTCGCCATCATGGCCAATGCAATTGCGCCCAGGCCTCCACCCGTATTCCGTAGCAAATCGCGTCGCGAAATTGCGCTGGAATATTCTTCGAGCCTTGATCCAGAACGATGCCACGGAGATTGATTTGCACTCATGTGATTAGACTCTTTAGAAAGCGTTGGATTGGATTTTTAATCGACAAAGCTGAATTCGTTGAGATTCAATAGCAGTCGGGCGAGTTTATCAAACCCATGCTTTTGAGCATAAGCCGTCAGAAGTTGCACCTCATCGGAGGAAGGCGGGCGGCTGAGGCACTGCTGGAATCCCCATCGAACCTTTGATGCTGTGTCCCCTGAAATGGATTGCATTCGAACGCCCAGGTGTCCGGAAACTGCCAATACCAATCCATGATTCCACTGAGCCAAGGCTGCTGCGGCTGAGACAGATTCGTTACGTTTATCGACACGGATTGATGGGTCTGCACAGTCCATGGCGGTGAGAAATGGCTGTGGCTGGCTTCGAACGATGAACCGATATACCGAACGACGATGAGTGGAAGGGTCGTCTGGGTTAGCTAGATAATATTCATAGTGCGGCGAATGCTCGGGGTGCTGAACCACGAAATCCTGGAACGAAGGTCCACCCATCTTGTGGTCTAGCTGTCCAGAAACCGCCAAAAGGCTATCGCGCACGGCTTCAGCCTCGAGTTTACGACGATTTTGACGCCACAAATGAATGTTGTTTGAATCTCGTTGCGAAAATTCGGCTGGACCTGTGCTTTGCTGGCGATATGTGGCACTTGTGACAATCTGGCGGTGCAGAGCTTTAAAACTTCCACCTGAATCTCGAAATGTGGTAGCCAGATAATCGAGCAGTTCCGGATGCGATGGTGTGCCACCCATATGTCCGAAATCACCGGGCGGATCGACAATTCCTCGCCCAAAATGATATTGCCAGACCCGGTTGACGATCGACCTCCAGAAGAGTGGATTATCGCGATGCGTCATCCATTCCGCCAAGGTCACACGACGCTGTGATTCATCAGCTGAATCCTCGAGCTCGAATTCTGAAGGTGCAAATTTGAGAACTTTAATTGCGCCTGGCTCAACCTTCTCCAACGGATTTTTTACATCACCACGGGGCAGTTTAAAGATCGGGCGTGGGACACCTCCACTAGCACCCGTGCCTGAAAATGCTCCACCACCTTGATGGACTGTTCCAGCATAAACCAATTCGGCTTTTGGTAAAGATTTGAGTTGCAACTCGATGGATTGCAATTCGCTTGCAACGTAATTGCGTTCGTCAATGACTTTGCTTGAAACTGTCTTTTGAATCAGATCCGTTTTAATTCTCTCCAGATCAGTGAGCTCTCGTGCATTGGATTCGTAGTCACTTAATACGGCAGGTGCAATCCCGTCCGTCAAATTTTTGATCTGCCATCGTACAGGTGCCTCAATCGAATCCAGAGCCGTGAGCTTACCTTTAAGTGCGATATTTTGACCTTTATCATCAAAAACGCTCATTTCTGACAAGGCAAAAATATAATCATTCTGACGAGGCGCCAATTTTGTCGCCGTGATTCGAATACTTTTGACGACATTCCCTGTTGAAATCTCGATCGTTTGTGGCTTGATTCCCGGGTTTATCAGGTCTTTCGCAGTAAAATCCGCCACGATGACCTTGATGTCATCAAGAGATTGTCCTGAAGCAATCTCCACTCGATATCGCAATGGAAAACCAAATCCAGGACCAATATTATTAAAATTGTCGGATGCAGGGGAAAGTACAATTTTCTTGACCCTGGAAGGCTTCTCTAAATCAAGCTGAACCCATTTTTCCACTTTCTGGTCGGTGGCAATCTGGCTGTGATAACCATACTGAGGATGATCTTTCTGGCCCACAGCTAGCTTGGCCGAAGCAATCCGTGCTTCAATCTGGTCCAGTTTCGGGCCAGCAGCAACGCGAATTTCCTGCTCCAGAATTGGTAAACGCCTCAATAGGGTGAGTTTTTGATGTTGAAGTCGGTTGTATTTGAGCTGGTTTTGAGGACTCTGAAAATATGGCTTGTCGGCTCGATCGACTGCTGCAAAAACGGCCTGAAGGCGATAATAATCGGATTGTAGTAATGGATCAAATTTATGGTCATGGCACTGGGCACATTGAATTGTGAGGCTCATCAGAGAGCCTACAGTCGTTCCCACCATATCGTCACGGTCGAGGTGACGGGCAATTTTTCCGTCAGTTTTTGATTCAGGTACTTCAGCATGTCCGATGAAATCCCATGGACCAGCCGACAGTAAACCAAGTGCTTTGACAGCGTCGGGGCTGTCAGGAAAGAGAACATCGCCCGCAATCTGTTCCTGGATAAACTTTGAATAAGGTTTATCCTGATTAAATGCAGAGATGACATAATCCCGATAAGGCCATGCATTTGGCCGAGGTTTATCTTTGTCGTATCCGTGAGTTTCACCGTAATGAACGATATCAAGCCAGTGACGTGCCCATCGCTCTCCATATGATGGCGAGGAGAGAAGCCGATCCACAAGTCGTTCATACGCCTTTGGATGCGTGTCGCGTTGAAATCTCTCGACATCTTCAGGGGAAGGGGGGAGGCCTGTCAGATCAAAATACAATCGACGAACAAGCGTTCGCCGGTCTGCTTCGGGGGCTGGTTTAAATCCATGACTGACGTGATCTTTTGCAATAAAGCGATCAATTGCATTTCTCGACCAGCTTTTTTGGCTTTGCGGTGACTCAGGAATTTTCGGATTCTGGATGGGCTGAAGCGACCAGAGTGGCACGGATCGGCCACCTTCTGATTTATCCGTAAGTTTCGTGGAATCTGGCCAAACGGCTCCTGTACGGATCCATTCGCCTACGGCCTTGACTGTTTTGGAATCCAGTGGCTGGGCTTTTTGTGGCATCTCTGGCTTATCGCCAAGAAGAACTTCGTAGATCCGACTTTCTTCAGCTTTGCCCGGCTCGATCACGGCTCCATTTTCACTACCCTTTAACAAACCAGCCTTTGTGGCCAATGACAAACCTCCACGAGCCTTGGAATCGTTATGGCAGTTCAGGCATGATTTTTCAAAGGCAGGAGCGACCACCTCCTGGAATAATTGCGCGGATTGCTTTAAAAGCGACTCATCAGCAAATAGATTCCCTGTCTGAATCCATAAACAACCCAGAATCAAAGATAGGCAATTCTTTTTCATAGTTTTAGGCATTTGGATATGAGTCTGACCTGAGGCGGGATGAGATCTTCCAATTATCAAATATTTTAGACGAGATTGCAAGAGGTCATAAAATTAAAGCCTGACAAACCATCAAGGCTTGTCAGGCAGATCTTGGATATTAAAAGATCCGGTTTTCACCAGAATCCGGCAATTGGTTTAGTTTTCCATGATTTCGGCAGTTTTCTTTTCCGCAGAATCGTTGACCTTGGATTCGTATTTCTTGGTCAATTCCTGAATTTCTTCTTTACAGCTCTTGCAGTCATCTTCTGTCACGAGCTTGTCGGCTTGAAGCTTGTCTGCATCTTTGTTGCCATCGCGGCGGATGTTACGGATTGAAACGCGAGCCTCTTCGGCAAGATCTTTGACGCGTCCCGAGATTTTTTTCCGTTGCTCAACCGAGAGGGAAGGCACGTTCAGACGGATCACTTTATTATCAGACATCGGAGTCAGACCAAGCTCACTGGCCTGAATCGCCTTGACGATATCGCCCACGGCAGCCACGTCGAACGGGCGAATCAGAATCTGCTGAGGCTCGGGGGTAGAGAGATTGGCCAACTGCTTGAGCGGGGTCGGTGAGCCGTAATAATCAACGCGGATGGATTCCACCAGACCAGTACTGGCCCGGCCGGTTCGGATACCTCGAAATTGGTCACCCAAAAGTGCAACAGATTTCTCCATGCGCTCTTCGGTCTCAAGAAGGATGTCGTCGATTGTCATGGCTTCGCGAACTCCCGGCGTACTTCTGGAAATGGGGACATTTTGAGATATCTATCTGTTGAATATCGTTTTCAGGATATCTCGCACAGATCTATCGTCGCATGGATCACTTTAACCGCTCATCGAATGCGGATCAAGATTGACGATAGGCTGGACGTGCGTGATTGGCAACCCAGGTTCCAAGCGGCTCGCCCTGAACAATCGCTCGCTCGATGTTGCCTTCACGCTTGAAGTTAAAGACTAGAATTGGCATCGCATTTTCCATACACATACCGATCGCCGTCATGTCCATCACTTTCAGGTGATCGCGCACAACTTGTTCGTATGTCAGGGTTTCGTAGCGAACAGCATGCGGGTTCTTTTCAGGATCCGCCGAATACACGCCATCCACCCGAGTGGCCTTCATCAGGACCTCGGCATCGAGTTCCTTGGCTCTAAGAGCTGCGGCCGTATCGGTCGTGACAAATGGGCTGCCCGTGCCTGAAGCCAGAATGATCACCCGGCCTTTTTTCAGGTGATTCATGGCACGCCTCTGGATAAAAGGCTCAGCCACTTCATCCATCCGAATCGTGGTCATCAATCTCGCTTCTTGTCCGCAATGCTCAAGAGCATCTCGCAAAGCCAGACCGTTGATCACCGTAGCCGTCATACCCATATAGTGTGCTGTGGATTCGCGAATGATCGGGTTGCCTTTGGCAAAGGCTGAACCTCGAAGAATATTTCCACCTCCGACAACGATCGAAAGCTGAACACCCTTGCTGGCAACATCGGCCACCTCGCGGGCGATCCGGCTGATCTCATCCTGATGGATTCCGCCTTCCCCGGAACGTCCGAAGCTCTCGCCCGAAAGTTTCAGTAAAACACGCTGAAATGCGGGTCTGGCTAGTCTTGTATCAGACATGTGGAGCGGTCTCCTGAAAGCTGTGGCTGACGGACAAACTTGTTCGTAATAGCATATAAATGAAATCCGGCGGCCTCATTTTTGATCAGAGGCCGCCGAATCAACGAGTCATGAAACCATTCGAAATTACTCTTCAGTGCCGGCATCTGGAGATGCGGTTTCACCCAGAATATAACGAATCGCCTTGTTGACCTTGATTGGCTCTCCGCCTGTGGCTGCACTGACCTTGCGAATCACATCGGCCACGGTACCTACAGATGGATCTTTGGCGAACGGTTGGTCGAGCAGATTGTTCTCTGCATACCATTTGTTCAACTGGCCTTCAGCCATTTTTTCCTGAACCTGAAGTGGCTTCTTCGCGTTGTCAGGATTGTTCTCATTCAATTTCTTGATGAGTTGCTTCTGTTCTTCGACCATCTCAGGGCTGATCTGATCCCGGCTCACAGCCAGAGGATTTGTCGCAACCACTTGCAGAGCCAAATCTTTTACAAGCTGCTTGACTTCATCGCGACTCGCCTGTTCGGCTGATCCACAAGAAACTTCCACCATCGCCCCACTCTTGGAGTCGTGGTGAACGTAGCTGTCAATCCGACCAGGTCCTGAAAGTTCAAACCTTTCGGACCGTGCGAGACCAATGTTCTCACCCGTCCGGGCGTTCAGGTCAACCAGAGCATCCTTGATGGTGACTGCCGGATTGATCAGAAACTGCTGGGCCAGTAAATCGAGTCCGGCGGAAGCCGTCGCGATGACGTGCTTGAGCAGATCGCCTGTCATGGCTCGGAAAGCGTCGTTACGAGCGACGAAGTCCGTCTCACAGTTGAGCTCGACAATCGCTCCCGCTGTGTTGTTCTCGTTAAAAGCAACTTCAATCCGACCCGCTTTAGCGGAACGGCCAGATCTTTTTTCAGCGTTCTTAAGTCCACGCTCTTTAGCAAGTTGTGTGGCTTTCTTCAGGTCGCCTTCTGCTTCCTGAAGGAGCTTCTTGCACTCCATCAATCCAAGACCTGTGATCTGACGAAATTCGTTGACAACCTTGGCTGTGATATCTGCCATCTGAAAATCTCCTGTGTTTTGTGATCTCGTAAACATGTCCCGAAACAGGTCTGGTTGTGCGTTCGTGCTCTCAGACCAAGTCGGACAAGAGTTTCCCTAACGACTCTGACCATGTTGATTTATGACTGAGCTCTCTACGACTGCCAGGCCAAAAACATATCTAATGTCTTGCCTGAGTCCCAAGCTTCAGCCATTCATCAGTGATTCAATGAACAGTCTCCGCACCAGTGTTTACTTGGTACGGAGACTATTTTTCGGATATCGGCAGAAGGAAGGAATTAACCTTCTGCGACGACTTCAGGAGCTGGAGCTTCCGGAGCTGCTTCTGCAACGACTTCTGGAGCTGCTGAAACTTCGGGGGCTGCTGAAGCGGCTGCGGCTGGAGCTGCTGGTGCATTTCCAACCCGGCGAATTCCTCCGCCACCGCCTTGATTGCCACCACCCTGATTACCGCCACCGCCCTGATTACTACCACCGCCACGTGGGCCACCGCGGTCGCGGTCACGACGATCACGACCACCACGGTCACGTCGGTCACCGCTATCTTCGCGAGGTTCTGGAGGTGCGATGTAAGCAGGTGCTACAGCACGACCTTCAAGAATGGCGTCGGTGAGGTACTTGACAACCAGTTCGATCGAACGCATGCTGTCGTCGTTGCCAGGAATCGGCAAGTCGACATGGTCCGGATCGCAGTCTGTGTCAAGCAGCGCAATCACTTTGATACCAAGCTTTTTGGCTTCCTGAACGGCAATCTTCTCGCGGACTGGATCCACAACGAGAAGTGCTTCTGGAAGGCGTTCCATCGTCCGGATACCAGACAGGTTCCGGTCGATCTTGGTCCGTTCGCGAGTCAGTTGCGAAATCATCTTCTTGGAGTAACTGGCGGCTTGTTCGCCATCCAGAATCCGCTCCAACTCTTCAAGACGTTTCAGACGACTACGAATCGTCACGAAGTTCGTCAGTGTCCCACCCAGCCAGCGCTCTGTCACATAAGGCATGCCACAGCGAGTGGCTTGCTCCATGATCGTATCCGTCGCCTGACGCTTCGTGCCAACGAACAAAATCAGACCATTGTTCGATGCCACCCGATTGAAGAACTTAGAGCCACGCAGCAAGCCGCGCACGGTTTCCTTCAAGTCGATGATGTGAATCAGGTTACGCTTGCCGTAAATGTACGGCTTCATCTTCGGATTCCAGCGGCGGGCGCGGCTTCCGAAGTGTACGCCAGCTTCGATTAGATCTTGGACCACTAAGGACACTGAGGTATTCCCTTCGCAAAAACTTGTGATGTTCCCGAATGCGTTTCCCCATGTGACTTTTCACCGGGGCATTCGTGCTAAGTCATGTTAGTGTAGGCTTATCAGTCACACCCAACGTGGGTGCCAACCAAAACTTCCTACTGTGAGTATCGTCAGCAGAACTATATAACCTACATGCAGAAAGATAGTTTGGTCAACCCTGATGTGATTTTTTTTCGGATCCGCCGTCACACCATAATTCCACAAACACTTCCAAAGTATACGGAAACGACTCATCTAAAGTTCGTCTCGCGTCTTCAGAAATCTTCTTACAGACAAATTTAGAATGAGACAGCGGACAAGCCTTCACTTAAAGGCCTGTCCGCTCTATCTCAACGTCTTTATTTTTTGCAGACTTTAGTGATCCACTAAAATCAAGATGCTTAAAAGAGACTTACTTGGCCTTGCTCGCGGAGGAAGGCACGCCTGGTGCACCCTTGTATTGACCTTCCATACCCTTCATCACAGCCTTGGCCTTTTCGGCTGATTGCTCAGGTGTGATGACTGCACCTGGCTTCAGATTGCCTTCCGTTGCTCCGCCGCCACAACCTGAAAAACTCAGAGTCGATACGACTGACAAAGCCAGCACTGCCATCATGCTCAATTTACGCACGGGAAATCTCCTGATTTTGATCAAAACGGTCGTTGGTACCGAATTTTTGGGAACTGGATGCTTCTTTCGAAGTGGTAGGAAAGTGTAAAGTAAAGATGTGGTCGTTGCGGGTCAATACCTGACTCCTCAAATCTCGTAACGATTTGCCAACCCCCTCATCTAAATCCATGATCGACTGGCCCTCTCTGTGGCCAACTTGTCTCTGTTAAATGAACGCACTAGTCCCTAAACCATTCCACTTTCTGACACAGTTACCCCTTCGACTAAAAAGTCTTGGGACACGGAAAGTTTTCGGACTGTTCCTCTTATGCGTTTGCCTCCTGATCACATTTCTTACCATCCAAGCCAAAACTCAAGACTTTCTAATCACAAAAGCTCGATCCTCTGTCAAGGATCGGAAATATCAGGAAGCCGCGAAAACTCTCTCCAAACTTTCCCTGATCACATTCACTAAGAACGACGAAGCCTCCTATCTCATAGGCCTTTGCGACTACTCTACCGGCAATCCCGAGAAAGCGCTCAACAGCTGGAGTGAACTCTCTCCAGATTCTTCCTACTTCGGTGAGTCCGTACTGAGAGCCTCCGAATGGCTTGAGTCTCAGGGCCGTCTGAAAGAGGCTGAAACGCTTTACCGTAAGGGACTTAAAAACCTTAACCCCCTCT
>CAMBZY010000065.1 GCA_945872325.1 Candidatus Kuenenia stuttgartensis
TCCTCAGATGTCTGTCGTTTGGGGTCAGGGTCACACAGAACTGATCCAGATCGCCCACTCAGAGATTCATATTGGAATTGCCGTAGATACGCCCGATGGCCTCTTGGTGCCCGTTGTCAGGCACGTGGCTGGCAAGCCTTTAAGTCAGATCAGCCATGAGAGCCGTCAACTGATTGATCAGGCCCGCACTGGCCAATTGCCAGGCGAAGCCATGCGAGGGGGCTCGTTTACCATCACCAATCTGGGCTCGTTCGGCATCGACGGCTTCACGCCTGTGATTAATCTGCCTGAGATTGCCATTCTTGGGCTGGGTGCGATTCGTACGGAACCGGTTTTTCTAGCCGATGGGACGATCGCAGCACGCCCCAGGATGACTCTCAGCCTGACCTTCGACCACGCCGCTGTCGATGGTGCCCCAGCGGCCTCTTTCCTGAAAGACATCGCCGCCGCCATGGCAGATCCTGCCGCTTTTATTCTGAACTCAGGCAATGAATAAAAGCCTCCGCAAGCTCAGAAACGAATGGTTGCCAAGCCGACCTTCAAAACTGTAAGCTGTGACGGGTTCAACAGGCATGCGAAATGGATCGTTCTTCAGGTGGTCCCACACTTCCACCAGAACAATCCCGAAGGTGCGCAAGAGTCATTGGATGATAAGCCGTTGAGGTGGTGTATGCAGTCTGCTGTAGGCAAAGACGTCGAAGGTCAATCTCAGGCAACCCTCCATGCGCCAGTCAAAGGCGGCTTTGTCCATTTATGTAATGGCCTCGATCCGATCCGCGACGGTGGAATGGTGCCTTCCATACTCGGTATGACCGGTGGCCTGGCAGAGCTTGGCCGAACGCATGTTGATATTGTCACCATCACTCCCTCCAGAAACGATCTGATCGAAGTCCCTGCCAGCCTTGGGCTTTACGGCCCTGACACAGATTATCGGGAAGCCGTTCGCCAAGCCAGAGTTCTCCACATTCATGGACTTTGGCAACGCCAAACCAGAATCGGTGGACGGGTCGCCCTAAACAGCCACGTGCCTTATCTGGTGGCCGCCCATGGAATGGCCGAACCGTGGGCCATGGCTCAAAAGCCTCTCAAAAAAGCCATTTACCTAAGGCTGATCGAGCGCCATGTGCTTCGAAACGCCTCGTGCCTGCATGCTCTGACTCGGCCTGAAATCAAGTTCCTTAAAGAGATTGCTCCACAAACACCCGTCGCCTGGATTCCGAACGGAGTGAATCTCAAACCGCTTGAAAACCTCCCATCCCGCGAGTCCGTAGAAACTGAATATCCCCAGATCAAAGGCAAGTTCACGCTCCTGTTCCTGAGCCGTCTGCATGTCAAGAAAGGCCTGGACATGCTCGCTCAGGCTCTCTCGCAAACCTGGGGCAAACAAAACGACTGGCATCTGCTGGTGGCTGGCACGGAAGATGGTGCTGGACAGGCTTTTGCAGATCAAATGCATTCGCTCGACCTTGGCCAGAATCTGACCATGGTGGGCCATGTCGGCGGCGAAAAAGCCCGTTCCATGTGGGCCGCTGCAGACGCCTTTATTCTGCCCAGTCGGAGCGAAGGATTCAGCATGGCCGTGCTGGAGGCTCTGGCCGCCCGTGTTCCATCCATCATCACCACCGCCTGCCACTTTCCGGAGCTTGCCTCTAATCAGTCCGGGATCGTTTGCGAACCGGAAATCGAGAGTATTGCAACGGCCCTGAGAACGATCAAATCTGAGATGAACGCCTCTGATCGCAGCCAGATGGCCGACCGGGGCCGCCAGCTTGTCGAGCGTGAATACACCTGGGCCAGGCAAGCGGCCCGGCTCGAGCAAGTCTATGGATGGGTGGAATCAGGCGGAAGCAAGCCTGATTTTGTCGAGTAAATTGATGAATGTGGATCAAGATGGAATTCCCATGAACCAGCAGCATGAGTCGGCAAAACTCTCCGCCAAAACGCCGATCAGCGTTCTGATTCCTGTGAAAAACGAGGCCGAAAACCTTCGCAGGTCGCTCCCTGCCCTGACCTGGGCCGACGAGATCTGGGTGATCGACAGCCAGTCCACCGACGACACAGCCGCCGTGGCCGCCGAATTTGGCGCCAAACTGGTTCAGTTTCATTTCAACGGAGTTTATCCCAAGAAAAAGAACTGGGCTCTGGATCACCTCGAATTCGCCAACGACTGGGTCTTGATTGTCGATGCCGATGAAGTGGCTCCTCCGGATCTTGTCAAAGAGATTCAGCTCAGGGTAGCTGCGAACGAAGCGGACGGCTTCTTCCTGAACATGAAATATTTCTTTCTGGGCCGACGCATCAAGCACTGTGGGTATAACGAGTGCTGGAATCTGCGACTTTTTCGCCATAAGTTGGGCCGGTATGAAAAGATGCCGGTGCCGGCTGGTGTCCGAACTGGCGACAACGAAGCCCACGAACACGTGATTTTAAACGGTCCGGTGAAGCGACTCTCCCACGAGCTTGACCATCACGCTTATCCAAGCCTAAGTATCTGGCTTGAAAAACACGACCGATATGCCGCCTGGGAAGCCGTCCAGCGCAGCCATTTCCGCAACGACCCGATCCCGCCAGGTCTTGGTCGAGGTAAAACCATAAAACGAATGCTCAAAAAAATCTACCTGCGCATGCCACTTCGGCCCCTCATCAGGTTTATTTATGCGTACATCTTCCGGCTCGGATTTCTGGACGGAATGGCCGGGCTTTATTTCTGTGGACTTCTGGCGTTCTATGAATTCCTGATCGACGCCAAAGCCTATGAAATGAAGGTTTCAGGGCAGGAATAAACCCGATCAGAGGCGTTTCAAAACCGCCCTGATCCAAAAACGCGGCGAATTTCCAAAGG
Organism: Candidatus Kuenenia stuttgartensis; assembly: GCA_945872325.1. Classification (GTDB taxonomy): domain Bacteria; phylum Planctomycetota; class Planctomycetia; order Isosphaerales; family Isosphaeraceae; genus QWQI01. Next base: position 2,843 of record CAMBZY010000065.1, read on the forward strand.
CGATGTCTCGCCAGATCTGGCTCGTTCCAAAGCCTGCTGCATCAATGTCTGTACGCCTGATTTTTCCACAAGTCGTCGCAAGACTCGTGCATCCCGCCGGGATGCCAGTGCCCTGCCCACCGCATTATCGCCCGGCTCCAGCCACTCAGCCACCATCACTCGCCCGTCATAACCTGTATGACGGCACGCTGAACAACCGCCGGAAGCCGCTTCGAACCATTGGTCCAAGCCGGTCCCAAAATCACCGACGGGGCTCGAGTTCTGATCGACTTTGACTCGGCAATGGCAGCACAGTTTTCGCAGCAGACGCTGGGCCAGAATGGCCCTCAGGCCGCTTCTTAAAATGTAGGGGGCAATACGCATATCTGTCAGTCGGGTTAGGACTTCCACTGAATCACCAGCGTGCGTGGTTGTTAAAACCAGGTGGCCTGTCAGGGTGGCTTGAAAGGCGGATTCGGCGGTGGGCCGGTCGCGAATCTCGCCCACGGCGATCACGTCCGGATCCTGCCTCAGAACCGCTTTCACAAGCTCTGCCAGCCCGAGCCCGGCACGTGGATCAAGTGCTGTCTGTGCCACACCTTCCAGAGCAGATTCGATGGGATCCTCAAGCGTCACCACACTTCGCGCATGTTCTGAGGCATTCACGATTTCTCTCAGGCAAGCGTAAAGCGTAGTGGTTTTGCCCGACCCAGCCGGGCCGGTGATCACCACCATGCCAGATGTCCATTCCATCGCTCGCTTTACAGACTGGAAAACCGCTTCAGGGAGTCCAATCTGGGCCAGACTTTCACGACTCCTCGTGGCTTCCAGAAATCTCAACGCCGCACGTTCCCCATGAAGTGTCGGAAAGGTGCTGATCCGGACTTCCCGCCGATTCATCTCGAGGCTGGCAGGAATTCGCCCCTCTTGAGGCACATCAAGTCGGTAGGTGAGAAGCCCTGAGAGAACTTTCAGACGTGCCACCACGGGTGCTGACACTGGCTGAGGAATCGATCCAACGGGATGAAGAACACCGTCGATCCGCCAGCTCACCAAAAGGCCATTTGCTGAGGGCGTCAGATGGGCATCACTCGCCCCAAGGGCAAAGGCTTCAGCCAAAATCGCATCCACAATGGAAGGCACATCAGGCGCGGTTTTACCAACACACCTGATGCCAATCTGATCCTGAAACCGACTGGATAAAAGACTTTCCTGATGCGTATCCGTCATGAATGCACTTTTTCCATCTTTTTTTCAGGATCAATCAGAAAAGCCAACGAATCATCTGGTTGACTTTGGGCCTTCCAAAGGGCCTTTGGTGAGGGTCCGAATTCGGCACAACATGTTGTCGGCCGTCAGATAAAGCGTGCTGCCATTGTCGCCCCAGGCACAGTTGGCCGTGGCCACTTTCGGATCAATCCGGCCCAGAAGTTTCCCATCAGAGGCATAAACATGGACACCGCCCGGACCTGTGGCAAAAACGTTCCCTGCTTGATCCAGCTTGAGACCGTCCGGCAAGCCCGGCTTTTTTGCGGCCAAAAGCTCTGAAGTATCTGCGAAGACTTTCCCAGCCCCCAGACCTCCATCAGCCGTGACAGGATAGGCCATGATGACGGGGCGATCGAAGTCGGAATTGGCAACGTAAAGTGTTTTACCGTCAGGAGAAAAGGCCAGCCCGTTCGGAAACTTGAGCTCTTTGGTGAGCAGGCTCACATGACCGGATTTATCAAGCCGATAGACACCGCTGAAGTCCAGCTCACGGGCTGGATCGGCAGCGCCTTTGGCCAGCCCATAAGGTGGATCGGTGAAGTAAAGATCGCCATTGGAGTGATAAGCCCCGTCGTTTGGGCTATTCAGCCGCTTGTCGTCAAAACGATCAGCCAGAGTGGTGAACTCGCCGTTAGGTTCAAGGCGGGCCACCCGGCGATCTCCATGCTGCATCAGAACCAACCGGCCGACACTGTCCAGAGTCAGGCCGTTGGATCCCTGACCGCTGGTGCCCTTAATCAGGCCAGTATCGCCACTTGGCTTAATAAAGGCGCGAGGCGGTTGGCCTTTGGTGTCCCATTTATAAACTACATTTTTGGGAACATCTGAAAAAACCAGTGCCTGATCGGAACTCATCCAGACCGGCCCTTCAGACCATTCGTAGCCATCGGCCAGTTTTTCGATCTTGGAGTCTTTAGCGATCAACGTGTCAAACCGTGGGTCGAGCCGAATCACTTCTCCCACATGTTCTTCAGCCGTCAGCCCCGTGGACCAGAAAAACACGCTTAACAAAGCCAGTGATCGAATCGTTAGCAAACTTGGACGATGCATCGTAAAACCCCTGAGCATATTGGGAGAGGGCCTGAAACGGCTTTGATGAGCCACGATTCAAGCATGGATCTGATTCAAACTCATCTTCCTTCAAACCAGGCCCAAAGGCAACGAACTTTTCCGATGTTCACCATACACACGAAGAAATTATCAGGAATTCCAAGAAGTCTGTTTGGAATTTGTTGTGAATGTCGTACATTGATATCAGTGAGGTTTGAATGTTCTGAATCGTATGACTTTCTCCGCTCTTTTTGGAACATTCACGGCTTTTGATAACTCATTCTTTTGAGAAAATTTCAGTCCCGCCCCGTCCCTTTTGGTGAGATCTCCGTCTTAACTCACCTCAGTGATCAGCTCAGAGTGGTTGACTCCTCTGAACAATCTCGATATGTTTCGATTTGTTCACCCATGTTACATCTTACATCCGGAGTGGTTTGAATATGTCCAATCTTGCTCAGCGTATTCGTGATATTCGTTACAAAAAAGGGCTTGGCCCCGATGCCTTGGCGGCTCGCGCCGAAATTAGCCGAACAGCGCTTTATCAAATCGAATGCGGAAAGACCGAAGTCCCTCGTGCTGGAACCATTCGGCGCATCGCTCGGGCTCTGGACGTACCGATCGATCAACTTCTGGGCTATTGGCCTTCAAATGATGAGACGGACCAGCAAGAAAATTCCGATTCAAACCTAAACACCAGCGAATCAACGACTAACGCCACGGATTGGGCGTATCCGGACGACCCGGAACTGACAAGCTATCCGGACGCAAAACGCACGTTCGAAACGGCCATCGCCCGCGACGATCTGTTTCAGAAGCTCGAAGACCTGCTCGATTCCAGGTTCGGTGATTCCATCTCCAGGATCATTCAGGAAACGCACAAAGTCATGACCTCCAGCCGATCGCCCAGAACCGCTTCCCGATCGACCAGGAATGGTCGGGCAAAGGTCACTCGCTGATCAACAATCTCCGTTTTGTATTGGGCTAGCGTCCTACGCTTGACTAGCCGGTCTTGGCGCTAGCCCCGGTTGGTTTGTTGGTTAAAACCACATCGGGGAAAAATGGATCTGAATACAAAATATCGACACCGAGGATTGGTTGATCGCGCGGGTGCGATGCATCGGCACCTAACAAATCAGATTGCTGACCGCTTAATTGATACGTTCGCCGAAACCGGGGCTATCGCCAGGACCGGCTCGGTAAGCACGGCGATGCCTCACGAGCGGATTCCAAAGCGGCCAGGACGGCTTTACCGAACTGATCAGGCCCCCATTGGCGGGCGATACTTTTGGCGGATTCCCCCATGAGTTGTCGAGCCGTCGTGCTCAGGCCAGCCATCTGACGCATCATTTTGGCTAGATCCCCAGAATCTGTCGGATCAAAAGTCCGTCCGCCTGACAATCCTGATTTGGGCACGAAAGTCCATGCACTGCCACATCGATCCGAGATCAGCAAAGGTGCTCCGCAAACCGCTGCCTCGTTCACCACCAGGCCCCAGGGCTCGCTCAGACTTGGAAGAATAAAAAGTCCGCAACCGGCATACCACGGCACCAGTTGCTCGATCGCCATAAAGCCCGGCCAGTCAATTAGTTCAGCCACACCCAAATCACGTGCCTGCTGCTGTAACTGCGGCTTCAAAGGCCCATCGCCTGCCATCACCAGTCTCCAGGGCTGACTGCCATCCACAGACTTAACGTAATCGGCATAAGCCGCCAGAAGTACTTTGAGATTCTTCTCGGGGGCGAATCGGCAGACGGTGAGAAAATACAGACTTTCACTTGTCAGATTACGTCCAACGACTGTCTGTAAAAGACTTTCAATGTCTTGATTCCCGACTGCGTTATAGCCCAGATGGATCCGGTCCAGGGGCAGCCCAAGTTCTACCAGATAATCCCGATGCGTTTCCCCACCCACCACGCCCGCTTGAAACTGACGAACGCGGCGGCTCTTGATCGCCTCTTTCCACCACGTTCGCGGATGGTCAATCCTCTGACTCTCTGAGAGCAACAGCCTAAGTGCTTTGTGCGATTTCGCCCATCGAAGCATTTCAAGCGACTCAGGTCGAACATAACCTACGGCGGCTATGGCTGTTGGCTGATCCTGATCAAGCCTCGAAGCAATCGCCTGCCGACATTCGCGAGCCGTCAGCGATTCCAGCGACCGGCCTGGAAACAATCGAAAATGACGAACATGGCTTGATAACCCTGGGCCTGTGATCGACCACGGATATTTCTCCTCAGTTCCAGCCATCTCATAGGCCAGAAGGTGCCCGCCCTGCTCTGAAAGTGCGGTTCCCAAAGCCTCCAGCCGGGCGATGTGATAAGGGCCGAAGTTCGTAAAACAAATGGCCAGAGTGTGCGACATGGTTCTGGGAACTCCGAACTTTTTAGAGGCAGGTTGGTTACGATCTCGCAGGCTGGCTCACAACAGGGATCGACTTGCTCGATTTCTGCCAGGCATGAATCCATTTGGCCTGTTGCGTTTCTGAGCGAGTTTCTGCGAACCGGTTCACCACCCACAAGAACACCATCGGAGGCATGATTGAGGTGCCATAGATGTAGTAGAACCAGACAAAAGGGTCGTCGTTCACCGTCATCAGCCACGCATTGTAGTAGGTCAATGCCCACCAGGCCTGGGCCCAGCATGTCCACTGATATTTTCGATAGTATTCGTAGCCGCTGCGGAGCAGGATCCCCAGCACGGTCATCACAATCGCGGTGGCAACGGCTCCTCCGTTAAGCTGGGTGGCTCCGAGAATTCCGATGGCGGGGCCTGTGAAAGTTTCGTCACGCTTGAATTCACTGCCGGCCATCCAGGCTGCGATCCATTTGTCACGACCCGGCAAAGGCTTGTCAGGCCAGAAGATACGAGGAATAAAACTGGTCACAAGCCGTAGATAGTTGGCTCCGTAGTCGTACTCCGACCGTTCGGGAACGGTTGAGAACATGAGAAGATACCCGCCATATTCCTCGGTCTCTTTACTTCGGAACTCTTTGCGATGGGCCTTAGGATTCTCTTTTTCAGCCAGGTTCAGGTTCACAAGCGTACTGGCTGGATCAAAATCGGCCAGAAATTGGACAAAACCCGTAGCCGTCCGCTCATAAAGCCTTTGGTTACGCCAACCTAGAGAAACAGCCACCACGAGGCTCCCGATCACCGCCAGGCTGGCCAGAACGGCCATGGGAGGTCGCTTAAATCGAGGCCCGTAAAAGGCGCAGGCACAGGCCAGAATCCCGATCAGGGATGGAGACCGCTTGCCCTGAAAAACCCAAAGGGCGACAAAGCTCAGAGAGACTCCCACACCGGCCCAGAAAATCGGCGGGGCAGGCTTATCTCGGCGCGAACCTGTGACCATAAGCAGGATCCCAGCACCAAGCATCATGAAGTAAAATTGGCGCAGAAGGTGCCCTCCACTGCTGGTCTGTTCCGTGGTTCCGCTTACGATCATGACCACCGAGCAAAAGAACCCCCAGGTGAGCATAACCGGCACCACTCCGCTCAAAGCCGGCATGGACCAATGCACCGGGGCCCTGGGCATCTTGGCGGCGACCCATCGTCCTGGGCCAAATTGATAGGCGATCAGGAAGACGCAAATGGCCCAGAATGCGCGCCAGTTGGCCGATTCCACCATCTGCCCGCCATGCACCGAAACCGCCCATTCGTTATACGAAAGTGCCTGCACGACATAGACTTGAGAGAAGCCAATCAAAAACAGCCAGACAGGCGCAAACGGATCAAAGCTGTTTCGAAACACAAGTATGGCTGACAGTGCCAGGCTCAGAATCAAACCACCGGTGAGGTAAACGGGCAGAAGTTCGTTCATTTAGGGCCTTGCCGGGGCAGTGGCCCAATCTCACGAAACGACATATCGGCCACATCTTCCAAGGCTTGCATGACACGTTCACGGTAGTGATCCCATGTGTGATCAAGTGCTCTGAGTCTCGCTGATTCCGACATCCGGGCCCTTAGTTCAGGATCCGTTCCAAGGTCCATCATGGCTGCTGATAAAGATTTGTGATCCGCAGCTTCACAAATCCTGCCCTCAAGGCCGTCTCTAACGACAGAACCAGCCTGAGGCGTGGTGATCACTGGTAATCCCGAGGCAAGTGCCTCATAACAAACCACCGCCGAACCTTCAAACAGGCTTGGAAAGAGAAACAAGTCATGTTCTGCCATGACTTCAGGCATATCGCCATAAGCCACTTTACCGAGCAGATTGATCGACGGATCATCCTTTGGAACAAGACTTTCAGCCGCTTTGGGAGCCGCCCCCACAAGTGAAAGCGACCATCCTGGGCGACGCACAATGGCCCATGCTTTTAGTAGGTCGCTCAGACCTTTACGCTGCGTGATCCCACCAGCAAACAGGAACCGACATGTCCCATTCTTGGAATTTTGAGACGTTGAAGACCGTGGACGAAAGCGATCGGGATCAGCAGCGTAAGGAATGACCCTGACTCGATTTGCAGGCACATGGGAGCGATCTCGCACGAGCTTTGCGATATGTTCGGATGGGACCAGCACCAGATCGGCCTGAGCCAGGTCGAGTCGGCGGCGATGGTGAAGCCACTGAAGTTCGTCAAGGTCAAGCCGGCCATCGCCTAGATAGACTGGGAAAAACGAAGGCTCGCGAAGTCGTTCCCTTTCGAGAATTTCCATCTCTTCATCGACATGGCCTGTGACCATGCTGAGCACCACTTTAAGGCCATGCCGTCGGGCCTCGGCCATGGCATGAACTGAACCAACGTCGCTGAAGAAAAGGGCCGATCGTGCCCCCTGGGCTTTCAGTCTGGGGATGGAACGTGCCATCTGGCGGTCAAATCGTTCCGTACGATTTCTGGCAAGCCTGGCACGAAGCTCAGGCCGACGATTCGCCAGCCAGTTTTCCAAGCGTATGGAGGCATCATAATCGCCAAAACGTTGCACCTGATCGGTCTCTAATCCAACAATCTGACGACGCTCAAGCTGATTCAGCAAGGATCGTCCACGACGCCCCATTTTCGGTAGCAAACCGTTTACAAGATTAGGCTTGTGATAATAACCCGTCAAAAATTGGCTCAGCCAGCCTTTCTCACTCAAGCCTGCAACAAGTTCATAGGCTGGTGGACGGGCATCGGGACAAGCCACGACTACAGATC
>CAMBZY010000066.1 GCA_945872325.1 Candidatus Kuenenia stuttgartensis
CCCTCGATCATTCCGCCTGCAAAAATCAGGTTCATGATAATTGCAAAAAACGCGCCTGCAATGGACGTGGTCCACAATGTTTCGCGACCACTTTCCATCGCCAGAATACTGCGTACCGTGTCGCCCTTGCTCGGCAGGTTTTCCACCCTCTGCTGAAGGCTGAGCATGGCCCCCATCGCTCCGAAAACCGGAATCAGGGCCATGGTTGCAAATTGATCCATTTTCTGATCTTTATATGCAATTGCAAGGCTGGTGCAAAGCATCACACTGCTGATCATCAAGAACGGTTTCATGCAATACCACAGGAGTCGGCCTCGAGCCAGAGGGCGAAGCGGGGTCAGCATGTAGACATACATCGTTTCCGTCAGAATAAAATCAAGATCGGCACGAAGTTCTTCGGTTTGAATGGTTTTATCCGAAGATGCAACTGGAAAATAACTCTCGTATTTTTCTTTCCCAACCGTTGTCTGAAATCGTTTTTTAATGGCCTCACTGCGCATCTTAAGTGCTTCTGAGGGGAGGAAATGCAATACCACACGCTCAAGCATGATGGCGTCGAATAGAGCCTCAGTGGCTGGTCCCGTTCTGGGATTATCTTTATTATCGACGATCAATTTGCCAATCTTCCACATCGACTCATTGATTTGAGTACGATGGGCGGAATCTCCAATCAATAAATCCGGATGATCGGAGTTGAGTCCCAGTGCCATAAAGTCAAAAGCAGACAGTTTAATCCACTCTTTGCCAAGGGCGCGCACATCGCTCATCGTATCGTTTTCTGACTCGCGCGTCATCAGACTCCCCCAAATTGCATTCCATCTGGATTGGGTGCGGGTAGAAATGGTGACGGATGGTAATTCGACAGACGACATGGGCTTGCCTTTCAAACCAAAACGACGAAAACCAATTCAATCGTAAGGACGCAATTCATAGACGCATGATAACAATGCACGGAGATGGCCTGTGAATCCAATAATCTTGCGAAACGATTTCGAATATAATCCGGTTGCGCTGATCAGCCTGATTGTAACGCGCTTGACACAGCCCTTCCATTCGATCATTCTAAATGGATCTGTCACGTGGTTCTCGTTTTAGAGTCTGAAGCAAAGCCAAATCTCATGATCAAGCCATTCTCCCGCCGTCAGTGTGTTCAAAAGTTCGGGACTGCCGCTTCCAGCCTTGGGCTGATCTCGCAAACCATCGTTTCGGCCAAAGCCGACGAGGCCAAGCCTGCGATGCTGGGCGGATCGCCGATTCGCAAGAAAACCGATCACTGGACCAAATGGCCGATTATTGGCGAGAACGATGCGCGGATGATCACCGATGTCTTGAAATCAGGCCTCTGGAACCGGCTTTCAGGACCCATCACACCCAAATTTGAAGCCGCCTGGGCCGCCCGATTAGGCGCAAAGCACTGCCTGGCCACGGCCAATGGGACCAGCGCCCTGATTATCGCTCTGGCGGCCATGGATATCGGCCCCGGCGATGAAGTGATTATTCCTCCATATACTTTTGCAGCCACCGTGAACGCTGTTCTGCTGCACCACGCATTACCGATTTTTTCGGATACGGATTTAAATACGTTTCAAATGGATTGCAATTCCATCACCAGTCTGATCAATGCAAACACAGCCGCATTGATGCCTGTCCATCTCGGGGGTTCTGTGGCGGATATGGGCCGGATTATGCAAATTGCAGGGGACAAGAAAATCAAGGTGATTGAAGATGCTTGCCAATCTCCTCTGGCCGAGTGGAAGGGCAGGGCGGTCAGCACGATTGGAGATATCGGCTGCTTCAGCTTTCAGGCTTCGAAAAATTTGAATGCAGGTGAAGGTGGAGCATTATTGACAAACAATTCCGATTATTTTGAAGAGGCCCGCAGCTTTCATAATAATGGCCGGGCCAAGCCGAATTCCGGCGTAAGTGGTTATGGCCGAAATGGAGCAAACCTGCGCCTGACTGAATTTCAATCAGCCATATTGCTGGCCCAGATGGAGCGTCTGGAGAAGCAGTCGCAGACCCGTGAATCGAATGCGAAATATCTTACGGAACAATTGCAGGCCATTCCCGGAATCATGCCTGCAAAGATGGTGGAAGGGTGCACCCGCAACGCTTATCACCTTTACATGTTCCGCTATAATTCCCAGGCGTTTCAGGGACTTCCTCGAGAAACCTTCCTGAAAGCCCTTGCAGCTGAGGGCATTCCCGGTTCCACAGGCTATAGCCCTTTGAATAAAGAGCCTTTCTTGAAAGTGGTGACAACCAATAAAGGCTTTTTACGAATTTATGGCGAAAAGCATTTGAACGACTGGTACGCCAAAAATGCCGAAAGGCCTGCTAACGACACCATTTGCAAAGATGCCGTCTGGTTCACCCAGAATATGCTGCTGGGCCCGCGTTCCGATATGGATCAAATCGCCAGTGCCATCCGCCGGATTCAGAAACATGCAGGCGCTTTGGCAAAAGCCTGATGGAAATGCAATCAATCCCGTAAAAGGGCATCAGCAATGCGTCGGCCAGCGAATCCATCGCCATAAGGGTTCGCTGGATGTTCTTGTTTTTTCAAGCCATTGGCCGACAATTGCAATTCTCGAGTTGCTTCGCGGATAATATCGTCGCGACGGCATCCAACCAGCCTGGCCTGTCCACTGGCTACGCCTTCAGGACGCTCTGTGGTCGATCTCAGAACCAGCACAGGCACGCCCAGACTGGGGGCTTCTTCTTGAATTCCGCCTGAGTCGGTTAATATCAATCGTGCATGTTTCATAAGCTGCACATGCCATGGATATTCCAGCGGTTCCAGTAAAATCACGTTCGGAACTTGGTCAAGAATTTCGAAGACCGTCGATTTTACATTCGGATTTAAATGGACTGGAAAGACCCACTGAATCTGATCTCTGTCAAATTTTCGAGCCAGTTCAGCGACAGATTCACAGATCTCGCGCATGGGCTGACCAAAATTTTCACGACGGTGGGCAGTCACCACCACAATCGGCTTTGAAGGATCGACCGAATCGAGCGGTCCCTGAAGCCAGTCAGGCTCGTCTTTGGAAGCCTCCAGCAAGGCATCCACCACCGTATTTCCGGTGACGATAATTTGACTCGACGGGATCCCTTCCGACTCCAGTTTTGAGGCCGCCTGAACGGTCGGAGCAAAATGGAGGACAGCCACCATATCCGCCACCCGCCGGTGAAATTCTTCAGGAAAAGGGGCCGAAAGGTCGCCTGTTCGCAGGCCTGCCTCGACATGGGCAAATGGAACCCCTCGATAAAACGCCGCCATGGCCGCAGCCATGACCGATGTGGTATCGCCTTGGGCGACCACCCAGTCGGGAGAGATTCGGCGAATGACTTCATCCAGACCCTCGATGAGTCGGGCGGTGAGTCCGGAAAGGGTCTGATCCGGGCGCATCAGGCCGAGGTCAATCTGAGGCTCGATTTGAAAGAATCGAAGGATCGGCTCAAGCATTTCGCGATGCTGGCCCGTCACGCACACCACCACCTTCACGCCCGGCCTTGATTTCAATTCACGCACCACCGAGGCCATTTTGATGGCCTCAGGGCGTGTTCCGATCAGGCAGAGAATGGTTTTCTCGGTTGCGATTGCGGTTGCTCTTGCAGGCGATTGCATGGAGGCCAGCGTTTTTTAACCCGGATTACGGCAATTCGCGGATCTTCATGTTCCGGAACCGAACGGGCGAGCCTTCACTTTCAAGGCAAAGGTATCCATTGGAAGGGCTTGCGCCGGTCCCGCCTGAGACTTCCTCGCCATTGACCCACAATCGCACTTCGCCATTGATTGCACGCACATAATAGTGGTTCCAATGGCCTGATGGCTTGCTTAACTCCTTGCGTGGAAAGCTTCGGCTACCATCAGGAGACTTTGGCTCGAAGGGGTTGAGCTTCACGCCCACGGCAAAAACGTCGCCATGAGTGGTGAACCAGTCGCCTTTTTTACCCGAGCTTTTTTCATATTGGTCGCGATAACCGTTGTCCAGAACCTGAACTTCGATTCCCTTTGGCAGGCGTCCTGGTGGCAGACCTTTGAGCGATTCAGGTGTGGCCCAGACGAAAACGCCGGAGTTCCCGGCGGGCTTTTCGTGCATCCATTCCACCACCAGCTCGAAATTCGTGTACTGCTTTTTGGTGCGAATCACGCCCACTGGCTGGCCGGTGCAGAAGATCCCTGATTCGCTGAATTGCCAGGTGTCATCGGCATCGTTCACCCGCTCAAAATCAGCCTTGACCATCGTGTGCCAGCCAGGCCCTGAACCGTCGATACCAGCTTTGGGGGCGTCTGCGGCGATCACCGTCACAGCAGTCAGGCTGAGTGAGCAGGCGATAGCGTATTTGAGGCTTTGCAGTGCAGTCATTCTCATGACGATCTCCGCGAAATTCTTGAGTGGATGTGCGTCTATTCTGGGTGTTGAAGTGCCGAGAATATCAGAATCTCCCAAGGGCCGCCACTATTTAGCGAGCTGATGAAGTCTGTCTTAAACCATTTTTTGAAAAAAACAAACGAAAAGCCCCCGACACGGCCTCGATCCTATCCCGAGGCGGTGGGGGCCAAAGTTACGGTCATTATATGAAAATTCGATCACGCTGATATCAATTCAGCGATCAACCATCCGCTTTTCAGGCATCCGGCTCGACTTGATCGAATTATTGTTTCTTTTGAATCGACTCGTAAATGCCGCTTGGAGGTGCAAATTTCAGGAAGATCTCGCCAACAGTCCGTGCATCCGGCTTATTCACGCCAACCAGCGATGCAAGGCCCTTCCTCAATTCCAGTTCACGCTCCTGCTCAAGTTTCATGAACAGTTCGTTCACCTTCTGCAATTCGGCAGGCTTCAGTCCGACACCCGTCCTTTGAATCTCGGCCGACAATTGCAGAGCAGCAACGGTGCGGTCAGGTTTAGGTGCGGAATCCTGAAGCACTTGAGCCAGCAGATTGTTGCGGTTCGGCCACTCTTCCTGTTCCTCAGGTTGATCGAGAGAGGCTTTCAAGGTGCGATAAACATGCGGCTCAAGCGAACCGAGCATGGCCTTCATCGCATTTGGGCCTTTTTCTGTCATCAATTGGCGAATCAATTCGGACGCCTCATCGGCATATCCGACCCGCTCTTCTGACGTCAAAGGGCTCACTCCCAACTTGTTGAGCTGGAAGGCAATCTGACGATCCGCGATCGCCTGATTCGCCGGACTCACCATAAACCCAAGGCCAGGCGTTTTCCCCAGCAAAGTTTGAAGCCGGGACTTCGCATCCAACGGGCCGACCACAATCACAGGAACACCGGATGTTCGCGAATCGGCTTTGATATTCGAAATCGTTTCGGGAAGGGTCCAACTGGTCGGATCAAGCTGAGTGGAGATCAGCACCAATTCAGCATCGCCACGGCGGGCGATTTCCGAGAAACCGTCGCGACCGGATGTCTCCAGACTGGCATCGTATCCAGCCTTCTTCAAATAGCTGATCCAATTGCTGCCTTCACCCAGATTGTTGTGAATGACGACAGCCCTTGGCATGGCCGGATGTGTTTGCAAAAACCGCGACAGAACCGGTACCACGCGGCTCGAACCGGGGAAGGGCTCATTCGGGTCAAGTTCCACAAGTGCTTTGGCAGCATAAAATTGAACACGTCGGTCTGGCGAAGTAAGGGCCTGAACCAAGATGTGTGGCCTGCCGCTGGGGGTGACCAGATCCGTGGTGGAAACCACCTCACTCAAAGCTCTCAGAGCCAATGTGGCCAGTCGTTCATGTCGGCCAGTGCCCATGGCACGTTTCAAAATGTTTTCCAACGTCTGTGGACCAGAGGCTAAAGCCATCGCCCAGACACCGGCTGGATCTTGATCCGGAAACGCCTGACCCAGTCGGTCAGACTCCTCCTGAAGTAGAGTCGAAAGAGCGATCGCCTGAGCCGACTGATCGGTTGGATCAATATCCAGAGCCAGCCTGGCAAGTCGATAACCAATCGCACCTTCCGCTACATTTTTATCCAACGTTAATGGGAGGAGTTTCTTCTGCTGATTGTCCCAAAACCAGAGCTCGATCTGGTTCGATACAAAATGAACCTCTCGATCCAGATAGGTCGCCGCCTCGTTGATCAGATATTGAGCCGGCTTTTCGATCGTCTGCCCATTGTTCAGCTTTAAGATAGCGGATTGAGCGACTGGCCCGGCTTCATCTTTTTTGGTCGATTGATACACCAGCCAAGGCAAGACGCGCGCATCTCCAATGGAACCAAGGGCTTCCAACATGGCAGATCGTACTTTGGCATCCGGGTGCCTCAGTGCCCCGATCAGACCAGGCACAGCCGAGGTTTCAAGCTCATTCAGCGCAACTTGAATGTCACGACGTGTTTTTGGGGTGATCTCAGGAGCCGTCAGGGCCTCGATGAACGAGCCGACCACAGGAGAGCCCACTCGTGAGAGTCGCTCGGCGGCAAGTTCGCTCTCTTCACGAGAGGCTGAAAGCAGCTTGATCAAACTCCGGATTCTGTCTTGATCCAAAGCAGTTTCAGCCGATGCCTGGGAAACAGATTCGGCAAATTTCAACATCAATGAGCTAAGCTGCTCACTTTGGGTCGTTTGCATGGAGAGCAATTTGGCAGACCCAATCCGATGACGAATCTCTAAAAGTGTTTCTTTATCAGATTTTAATGCCACAAGCTTTTGAGCCAGTGGAAGGGCTTGATCCTCGCGACCTACACGGATCAGATAATCAATCGCATCTACCAGCTCCAAAGGGGTTTCGGGCTGAACTGCAAAGCTCTCCAGACCAGGCGCCTGGCCAATGGCCCGAGTCGCAATTTTTCCACCCGGAGGAGGAACTGGAAGCGTGTTTTGGGCCCATAACCCAACGCCCCCAACGCAGAACGTGGCCACGGATGCACCCAGAATGAGCGTGTTTAAACGAATTCTCTGCGACATGATCACACGCCGAAATCTATTTATAAATCTTGTATTGCGACGAGCTTCCAAAACTTTGGAGACGCCCAAGCCGTTTTTTAGACAGATTCGCCTGTGCATCGTTTCGCTCACATCACAAAGATCGGGGCCTTTTCGTTACGTCCACTCAGCCTCATACCAACCACCATTGCTTCGGATCAGAACGGGAATCTCTCGAGATCACTGACTCTACCCGACAAGTTTCCAACCACCAAGGCAATTCGGTCGATTGGGTAGAATCTTAACATGAGAGAGATTGGGGTATCTAGGAGGCCGAGAGAAAATCCTCGAAAGGCGTAGTCGGGATCCATCCAGCTTTCCCAAGATAGCTGACAGAATCCAGTGTTGCGCCAAGGTTCGAAAATTTTCCCAGAGTCGCCTGTGAATTCATGGCGAAGTTGCGGACTGGGTTAACTGGGATGACTGGCCATCATAACTTGAGGCGTTTAGGGTTCAGAAATATTCATGAACCATCCCGGTCATCAAGGCCCTTGGGCATGCAGGAACTCAAACGCTGAATCCTCTGCCGATTTCCATTTCTGAGCTTCAGCCGACTTGTAAATCTCCTGAAAACTCGACCATTGATGATCCGTCAGCCGGCCATTCTGATGCTCTGTATCCGCCAATTTCATGACCGACTCCAAGGCTTTTACGTCCTTGCCGGAAACGGCTGTCCAAGTGGCCTCCACAAGTCGTATCTGATCGGGATTGACCTGCGGTGGCCGTGAACATCCAGCGATCATAAATACTTGTATGACAATGATATATGGGATAATTCTGTTCATTCTTATGGTTCCTGGAGAGGGTGAAAAACGAAGCCTTGTTTCAATAGCTGTCCGCTGAGACAACCTCACCACCACGAGACGTATTCAAAGCCAGCCACACCCAAGGGTTAATACGTTCTGCAACGAACCTGACAGAGCCATCGCCCAACAGCACATTCAGCCCGCCCGGATGCCTCGAAAACATCTGATCCGTATGACCGGCAGGCGAATTGGGGGCGTGAATCACCGGCGGTTGCTCGTTCGAAGATGGCCCTGTATGAACGTTTACAAATGCTGCTGCATGATCGCACGGCGACGACGAACGTGGCCGATAACGATCCGAAACGCAAATCTGCGAACCTGGAACCACCCCCGCCCAAACTTTTTCAGAAAGCTCCGGCGCGTGCTCGCCCACAAAGATCGACTGCGACAGCCCATCCGTCACCTGCGCCATCGATATTCGACTGTTCCGATACAACGGCCCATTCGCAAGGCTTGAAAGATCGGCTGTGGGGACATCCCAAAGATTGAATTGGCCAGCGTTTGCAACATAATGCGAAGCTCCGAACTGCGAGGCTGTGAGGTCGTTATCAACAGAATCCATGATCCGAACCCGGTTCAAACCAGTCTCTGATGATGGACAAAGAAATGTCGAAATGGTCGTCTCCACAGCGGATTGCTGAGATGCAAACCAAACCGGCTGGAGTTGATTCATCGCGTTAAAGACATTTGACTGTTCAAGTTGTGGCAATAGTCGAGAAAGCCACGCCCAGCCCGGCCCGGTATCGCCCGTCAACGGATCAGGCCGGCCGTGAGTCAAATCGCCACCCGGCTTCGTCATATATGAGGATGGGAAACATCCGGACACATCATGATATTGATGCAGCCCCAAGCCGATTTGCCGGAGGTTATTCACGCACTTGGCACGACGGGCCGCCTCCCGGGCTGACTGCACCGCTGGGAGTAACAACGCGATCAAAACGGCGATGATCGAGATCACCACAAGCAGCTCTATCAATGTAAATGCCCTTCTATATAAAGGTTTACATGCGTTCTGAAGCCTGTTCTGACTCATCATGGCACCTCTTTTTGAATCTTCTACAAAGATTTCGTGCAGTTACGAAATCAAAGTTTTGGTTACCCTAAACTACAGTTATCAATCTTCGAAATCAATGGTATTGGTTGCCTAATTTCGTAATTTCGTGAATGAATCGACGAGGGGGATACCGCGCACGCCATCTATGTTAAACTCATAAGTATGAACCGCCCCTTACCCCACCCACAGTCACCGATTTTCTACCCGATGCACTTCCAAAAGAGTCGGCGTGAAGTCCTGCGAATTGGCGGACTGGGATGGCTAGGTGGCCTGGCTGCATCCAGTCTCGATCAACTTTTTGCCGCTCAGGCAGCTGTCCCGGATTCGGTTAAAGCCAGTAAGCCGAACGGTTTTGGTCAGGCCAAACGCTGCATCCTCTTATTCATGTGGGGCGGGCCGGCTCAGCAGGACACCTGGGATCTGAAGCCCACGGCCCCCTCGGAATTCCGGGGCGAGTTCAGCCCTATTGCCACAAGTGTTCCCAACATATCGATTTGCGAACACTTTCCCCAGCTCGCAAAACAAGCCCACCGGCTCACCATTATTCGGTCGATGACCCACCGCGATGTGAACCACACCACAGCCACTCACGAGATCCTGACCGGCCGGCCGATTCCGCGCGTCGGTGGTGGCGATTTTCGCGAAGATTGGCCGCATTATGGGGCTGTGATGTCACGATTGAAACCGCAATCGCGACAGTCTGCCTTGCCACCGTATGTCCAGATGAGGCCAGAGATTATCAACGGAGCTCCCCGATTCGTTGAATCCAGTCATGGCCAGGGCGGCGGCTGGATGGGCCCGAATTTTGAGCCTATGACCATCGACGATAACCCCGGTTTGCCCACCTATCATCCTGCCACACTCAGCCTTCCAGATGGCTTGTCCCTGGAACGGCTGGGCGGCCGCCGTGCTTTGTCTGATGCCCTTGAGAATGCACGGTTTGCGCTCAATCCAGCGCCTTCATGGTCAGCCAACCCGATGCCAGCCGCCATGTCTGGCCATTATGCCCGCGCCCACTCACTTCTCAATGATCGCAAGTCACTTGAGGCTTTCGACTTAACACGTGAAGACCCTAAGTTGCGCGAACGCTATGGAATGACCGCTCACGGCCAAAGCGTTCTTCAAGGCCGCCGATTGGTCGAAGCCGGCGTCCCAATCGTCACCCTGTTTTGGCCAAATGAAGGCTTGACCAACGTTTCCGTCTACTGGGACACTCATAACCGGAACTTTATCGACCTCAAAACCCGCCTCATGCCGCCCGCCGATCAAGCCTTCAGCGCCTTACTGGACGACCTCGAAAGTCGCGGAATGCTTGACGATACGCTGATCGTCTGGAGCGGCGAATTCGGCCGAACTCCCCGCGTCGG
>CAMBZY010000067.1 GCA_945872325.1 Candidatus Kuenenia stuttgartensis
GAATCCTACGGGCCGCATTTTCAGTCTTGCCCTATGTTCGTGACGCACCTTGACTAATCCCAACCCTGGTCGGATCCATCACCAGCCATGGTCGATAAGCCTGATCGCGCCCCTTTGCCCGTGGTGATCCCTTATCAGGATCTGACACCTTACGAACTGGTCAGCCCTGAACCGGGTGCTCGTAAAAAAACGGGCCGTAAGAGCCTTCCATGGGGATTAATCGTAACAGGCCTTTGCTTTTTAAGCGCTTTAACATGCCACTCGATATTGATTTACCAGTCACTTGGAGGCTGGTCAGGCCTGACTGGCCCTCATCCGATTCTCAAAGATGACCATCCGCTCTATCTGCATTCGGCAGTCGTCACAAAGTCATTTTTGAGACAAACTGGCACCACAGCAGGATACGACCCTACGTTCATGGGTGGGTACTCCAAATCGGCCGTTTTTCCAGCCTCAAGCACGTTTCCTGAACTGATTGTGGCCGCCACCGCTCCGATCGCATCTGCTGAGACATCGTACAAGTTTTATATTCTGATTTCAGCAATACTTGCGCCTCTGATCGTCGCTTGGTCTGCTGCCGGCCTATGCCATTCCAGTGCGGTTGGATTTGGGGCAGGCATAGGATGGCTCATCTACCTCTGGACCGATTTTCCGATCCAATATATCGGCTTCGGCATGATCCCCTATTTCCTTTCGATACCAGTGGCCCTTGCAACACTTAGAGTCTGTTGTGATTGGCTTGGATCAAGCCGGTTCCTGCCGTGGTTGGGCATGACTGTCCTGCTCTCCCTCACGATCCTGATCCACTTCACGGCACTGATGGTTCTCGGTCCAGCTGCATTTGCTGCCTGGGGCGTTTCTCGAAATCGGCTCAAGCATGGTCTGGCTGGCCTATCAGCCTTTATTTTGGCAGCACTTGCCAACGCATTCTGGTGGTGGCCTGGTGTCTTGTTGGCAGCGACGAAGGGCGATAGCGGATTCGCTTTCTCTCACTCTCAAGAAGGCGTTTTAGCTCGCCTGGTGAAAATTCCCTGGTCGGAATCACCTACTGAAGTCTTTCTCTGGCTTGGACTTCTGGCAGGTTTACCGATTCTGATGAAGTTGCACAAAATCGAAGCCGCCGCATTGGCAGGTTTTGCCCTGGGCGGATTCTTTTGGGGCTATGGAGCAGGTGCGTTCCCAAGCCTGGACTTCCTCCAGCCGGGCCGGCACACATACGCCTTCTACCTTTCTGGATCAGTACTTACAGCGTTTATTGTCCACCACATCATGGTGTTCCTAAAGCAATCAAGTCGCATTGCACCCATCGGACTAGCCATCGGAATCTGTCTGGTATCGATTCGTATCGCAGGGCCGACCCTGCAAGCAGTGGCCAAGATCTGGGCAAACCCTCCATCAGCTCCGCTTCAATCATCCGTCCCTTCGCTTTACACAGCCATTTTCAACACGCTCAAATCACAAGTAAACCAAGGTGATAGAGTGCTTTACGAAGAGGGCGGGTTTGGCCGCGACATTTTTGAAGGTGGTCGATATTCAGGAGTTATGGCGCGG
This sequence comes from Candidatus Kuenenia stuttgartensis, assembly GCA_945872325.1. Taxonomy (GTDB): domain Bacteria; phylum Planctomycetota; class Planctomycetia; order Isosphaerales; family Isosphaeraceae; genus QWQI01. The sequence continues at coordinate 1,552 of CAMBZY010000067.1, forward strand.
GCACTGGGCGTAGAATTTATCGGTGGCCCGTATTTGCATTCGTCCTTGAGCACGAATGTGGCCCAGTTTGGTGAAGGGAAACTTTTCGGCCGAGAGGATTGGAATTTAAGTTGGCTGGAACAGATGAAAACGCGTTACGGCCTTTCCTGGATCGTAGCCTGGAGCGATAAAGCTCGGTCGATGATCGACGCCAATCCGGATCAATTCCAAGTCGTTCTGAATCAAGGCCAGTTGCGGGTGGCGAAGATTTTGGCCAAAAGTCCAATTTCGATAAACCTAAGTCCACGAACGGCTTTGGTTGGCCAAGAGCATATTGAAGGCGAAATCAAAGCCATTCCTGGCCGCATTTCGTTGAAGATTAAGCCTTCAAGTTCAGGAATTGCGGTTGACCGCGAGGTCGTTCTGAGATATCACTGGGTTCCAAATCTCCACGTGATTGGCCATTCCGGTGTCCGAATCGCGCAGGAGAATGCCTTGGATGGCACGCTTCCACCGTTGATGAAGCTTGTGCTGGATTCCGGGGCATCTGGTTCGGTCGAAATTCAACTGAGCCCTTGGCGAATGGACGCAAACGGATCATGACGCAAGTGTCATGACTGAGAAAAGTTGTGGCTCGTCTCCAAGGAAGGGGCTTGCCGATGAGTTCGGATGCTTGGTCGCTCAATCCAGTTCGTGAAAAACAGGGAAGCCGATTCCTCGTCGCCCTACTTTGCGCTGTCTCATTCATGGCCCTGATCGCTTATACGCACAAGGCTGCTGAGGATCGAAGCGCTTTCGTAAGGTGGAGATATCAGGTCATCCAGCTGATGGAAAACGGTCGGAACATTTATGACAGGGAGATGTACCCAAATCCCCCCGTCATGCCGATCACGTTATATCCACTGATGATGCTGCCCCCGCTTCTTGGTGCCGTCGCCTTTTTTGTGATCAAAGTCGGGCTGGCCATTTTGTCAGCCACCATGATCGCCAGAATGGTACGAGAGCAAAATTGGCCGATCTCAAAATGGTGCTATTTTGCAGTCGCCATCATGAGTTTAAGGCCAATTCTAAGCGACCTTCAGCACGGCAATATCAATATTCTGATCCTCTTCATGGTGGTCCTCGCAGTGGACGCATGGACACGAGGTCGTGACTGGCTGGGCGGCTTTGCGCTCGGTCTGGCAATCACCTGTAAAGTGACTCCAGCACTATTCTTACCGTACTTTCTATATAAGCGTTCATGGAAGATGCTGGTGGCCACTTCTGTCGCCATTCTGGTCTTCATGTTCGTGGTCCCAGTCGTCGTTCTTGGCCCTGACCTGGCCAGCCAATGTTTGGGTTCTTGGTGGCACAGGATCATCAGCCCTTACGTTTCCGGTGGAGTGGTCGGCGACCTTGAAATCAACCAGTCGATGGTCGGTGTGATCAACCGCCTCATGGTTCTCGACGAAACTCCAGGCCGATATGGCTCGACCCTGAAACTGAATGTGGTGAATTGGGATCCCAAGTTTGTCGCCAGAATCGTGAAAGTCCTTTCCATCGCGTGGGTTGGAGTTCTTTTCATGCTCTGCAGGACCAAAACTTACAGACGCGACGATCCACGGCTTTTAGGCGAATTCTCGCTGGTGGTTCTGACCATGCTTTTCGTCTCGGAACGAAGCTGGAAGCACCACTATGTAACACTATTGCTGCCAATCACTTATCTTGCATATCGACTGTTTCGGCCAGACATTACCAGACGCGATAAATGGATCATTGGGAGTGCCCTTGGGCTCGCCATGCTGTTGATAGGGACCACTTCGAGCGAGATTGGTGGATGGTTTGCAGGTGGTAAGGGGCACAAAATCGCCCAGTTCTATGGAATGTATTTCTGGGCCGGTGTGGTGATCTATCTGGCCACTGCGTGGAGGGTTGTTGTTGAGGGGAATTGGCCTTCAAGCTCTCCACAACTCAATATAGAACAATCTGTTAAAGCCTCCGAACCGGCTCGCCGTTTGTTGATCGACAAGGTGCTGCCAACACCTCATCTGCGGGTCTCGCAATCCGTAAAATCCAAAGAATCGGAAAAGTCTTACTCAACTTACTGACCGATTCCATCCGATTAAAAATCCATAAGACACAAGCTTCGGCTTGGACATCTACCCGCAAGGTGGTGGATCAGTCCAGGCCGATTTTCGTTTCCCGGGGGGACACTGAGGAAACGAATTTATCCAAGCTTTTGGTTGGAATCACAGAACCGATCAGGAGGATCAAAGACTATGGAACGCCCTCGCAAGAATCACCAGTGCCTGTTTGAAATTCAAGAAGCACAACTCGAACGCCGCGACGTTCCAGCCAGTAACCTGGGAAACACGTTCGCGATCGTTCCAGGCGAGATCACTAAAGCAGGCGATGCAGCAGTTATTAAAGTCAACCTGACAAGCGACTTATTCACCATCCCCAAGGGCAGAGCCACTCTTGGAGTAGCTGTGGCGGCCACCACGGCTTCTACCGTTCAGCCTTTGATTTCCAAAGTGGTGAATGGGACTAACAAATCGGTTGTCCAGCCGGCTGCCCCTGGGGCTGGCAAGGCGGTCAGTGCGGCAGTGGTGACCACGAAAACGGCCACACCAAGCCTGCTGAACGTGCAGCTTAATAAAGGGCAAAAGAGCAGCAGTTACAGCGTCTCTGTGAAGGATAAAGCCTCTGGCAAAGGCAACTTCCTGTCAGGCTTCTACCTGCCTGGCGATGCCAACGGCGACTTGAAGGTCGATAAAACCGATCTTACGGCGATCAAGTCAAAGATTGGTGCCAAAGTCGGTGCGGCCAACTACGATTTCAACGCTGATTCGAATCGTGATGGACAGATTGACAACGCCGATGTGAAGCTTGCCCAGAGCAATCAGGGCGTAGTGATCAAGGTCAAGCCGATGATCACGGCCCGTCTTGACCCTGCCAGCGATACGGGCACAGCGGATCGAATCACGGACAACCGGAACGTGCAGTTCCAGGGCGTTGCAACACCAGGCTCGACTGTGACTTACACAGAAGTGGACAGCAAGACAACGCCTGTCTCGACCAAGGCCGATGCGACCGGGAATTACACTTTGACAGCAAGTCTGGCAGACGGGAACAACCTTTACCGGGTCAACGCGACCGATTCATTCGGCCAGACGATCTCTGGACTGTTGTCGCCAGTCACTTACAAAACCAATCCACCAGGAAAAGTCTGATTCTCCCGGATTCAGAACTTTGACCCAGAATACCTATGAAAGGCGGCCTTCAAAGGCTGCCTTTCATTTTGTTTTTCGTGATTCCCAGTCGATTTCTATCAGGCTGCTTCCAGACCTAAAACTTTTCGAGCGGTTGCTTTACATTCGGTAAACGTGAACATGGCGTCGAGTTTACTGACCTGAAAAACTTCTCTGACATTGATATCCACATTACAGAAGACCATGCGTCCACCGGCCTGCTTCACATTTCGGCTGAGGGCCAGGAAGCCACCGAGTGATGCGGAACCTGAAAATTCGACTCCATTCATGTCGACAATCAGGTCTTTCAAACCAGTTTTTGCAGAGAGTTGGGTGAATTGCATTCGCAGATCAACCACAGGCTTGGGGTCCATCCGCAGGCAATCCCAAAATTCAGCAACGAGAACCCCAGGCTCTTCCCGAAGTTCCACACTCGGCTTCAACACGTCTTCATACTCCTGATTCGGTCGCAGTCATTTCATCAGTTCGAGTCACACATCAACAAACATGGACCATGAATTTTCACAATTCCGGGCACATCAACTTCCAGGAACTGAAAATTGATCCGTGATCGTGGTGCAATCGTTCTGAGAAGGGCTGCTTGAGGAACGTCGTCAGTGACGACACAATCCATCTTGACCGATAAATCATGATCACGCTAGCGATAATTTGACAAACCCCACGGAATTCCTAAAATCCCACCTCTTTCGGAGGACTTCGTTTGATGAAAGTTCATTGATCTATTCGGTTTTGCCGATTTGTGAAAAGATAGAGTGTATTGGTCGTTCCATCATTTTGACCGCTGAACGATTTTGGGTTCTGGCAAAAGCCATAAAGCCCGGGAGCATTCCCGCCATGCGACGCTCAGAATTCATTGCGGTTTTGACAGGACTCTCACTGACTTTGCTCGTGCATGGCTCACCCCAGAGCTTGGCTCAGGAATGGGTTCCTGCGGTTTTTCCTGACAAAACTTACGACTTTGGCACGGTCGCAAAAGGGTCTAAACTGCGACACAGCTTTAAGGTTGTGAACAGCACAGACAAAGAAATCCACATCAGCGGGTATCGCACCAAGTGTGGCTGCACGGAAGTGAAAATCGGAGCGGACACGATCCCTCCCGGCACTCAGACCACCATCGAAGCCACTCTTGACACGACCAAGTTTCAAGGCGTAAAGGCATCTGGTCTTACGTTAATTATCGATCGGCCCGGCTTCACAGAAGTCGATCTGAACATGAACTGTTTCATCAGAGGTGATGTCCTGCTCACACCCGGCCAAGTCGATTTTGGTCAGGTCAATCGCACGGATGGCCCATCTCAAGTGCTTTCTCTGCAATATCTTGGTGGAAATCAAGACTTCAAGATCACCGGCTCCCACCACATCTCGCCGCGACTGAAAGTTCGCATCACCGAGCAGAGTCGGGCCGCTGGTCAAGCCACTTACCAACTCAGCGCCACCCTGACAGCCGACTCCAAATTAGGATTTTATAAAGATCAGATCACCCTGAAGACCAATGATCCGGCCAGCCCTGAAATTCCGATCTTCGTGACGGCCCAGATTCAGGGTCTTTTGACGGCCTCTCCGTCTGTGATGAACCTTGGGACGGTCGCGAAAGGTGCGACGGTCCAGAAGACGGTGATTGTGAAGTCGAACAAACCTTTTAAGCTCTCTGACACTAAGTCGACCAAGGGTGAAGTCACAGCCAAGGCGAACGAAGCCTCTGCCAATCAGGCTGTTCAGACTCTGACCGTTACTTATAAAGCCCCTTCAACCGTTGGTCCTGATCATGCGATTTTGGAAATTACGAGTGATATCGCCAACGAACCGCCCGCCAAGGTGACTCTCTTTGCGACTGTCGGGCCCTGATTCCAGATTCGCACAAACGGTTAGTCCCAACAAAAAACCCCGGCCATTAAGCCGGGGTTTTTTGTGATAGATCAGAATTCCGGCCTGCTGAGACCGGACTCAAATCAATGCTGGGCTGATGCTTGTGGTGAAGCAACAACGGTTGGAGCAGCGTAAACAACTGTTTCGCAAGCGACTGGAGCAGGAGCACAAGCGGCAGCGGCTTTTTTGTGGTGGAACAGTCCACCCAACTTCAGGCCACCGCACTTCTTGGCAACAGGTGCACATTCAGCAACTGGGGCTGGCTCACAAGCGACAGGAGCACAAGCGACTTTTTTGTGGTGGAACAGTCCACCCAACTTCAGGCCACCGCACTTCTTGGCGACAGGAGCACATTCAGCAACTGGAGCTGGAGCGCAAACGGCGACAGGAGCGGCACATGGTGTAGCACAAGCTTTTTCAGCATGGCAGCCAGTGAGGGTGGTCATTACGGCTACGATTGCGAAACTGATCATGGTCGGGAAACTCCGGGTGTAGTTGGTGATTTCGGAAGATTTTCCGAAAACCTATCCTGGTGAATCTGTCCAGACTTTACGGATTACGCAGATGCGGAACCATAAGAACGGACAGGGTCCCTAAATGGGATTGGGAATAGTGTAGAGATTTTAAGGGCAAGAGTTCAACGTTTTTTTTCAAACAAGGTTGAATTTTTGCCCTTATCTTACCCAGGTTCACCGGTTTTACCTTTTAAACACCCGGTTTACGGCTCCCCTCCCGACCCTTGTCAGGTGTAGGATCAGGGATCAGTCCCCAAGCCTCCCGACCTTCATGATCCTCCGGAAGGTACTCCGTAATCGGCATGCCTTCCTCATTCGTGAAGAGCAGGCAGTGGCAATATTTGAAATTTTTCATGTCCTCGCACGCACAGATCCATGTCCGGCTTTGAATCTCCGCCTGCTTGTCCTGATAAAATCGACATGGGCACAAAGGACGTCCAAGCGTGTCCTGGTGAACCGCCAGTCCTTTGATCACGGCCTCCGTCACGCCTTCAATCGGGCTGAAGCTCGTGCCTGACTTGTCGGCATACTTTTTTGCAAAGTTCCACATCCGCTCAACATTCTTTTCACTCGGTTCCGGAGTCATTTTCGCGTTTATCCCATGGGGTGTGCAAGATTTGAAGGTGAGAGAGTCGATCCAGCCGGACCTCCATAAACATACCACCTTCCTGAATGTTATGGACAAACCGACCAGTTCAAGGTTAAGAAACAGTAACGATTTGAAGCCCGTCTTGAGAAGTACTGGAGCCATCGGAATGACCGCAACTTTGACGCAAGCCTTGATTGTGGCGGACTCCTCCTGGCACAGCACCCGCAACCTGCTCTCCACCTGGCCACCTGCCAGCCAGGATTCAGCACCACTCCTCCGATTCGAGCCCATCGACTGGCAAAATGCCCGTGCCCGTGGGATAAAGCCCTGGAATTGGGGTGTCCATTCCACCCGGATCTCGGACTTGGAAACTCTTGTCACGGCCGAACTACCACCAGGCTGGATGAAATCGTTTCCTAAGCTCGGCCAATGGCCCTTGGCAAAAGCTGCTCATAACTGGCTTAAACAGATTGATAAACAACCTTTAGAAAAAGCTCTCTGGATCACTTATCCATTCTATCTGGAGCTGGCCAGCCAGATCAAACCCGACCGGCTGGTCTACTACAACCTCGACGATTATACGCTTTATTGGCCCCAAAAGGCGGATCTTGTCAGGCTTTGGGAAGCACGCACCATAGAACGGGCGAACTGGACCATCTGTGTGGCTGCCGAAAGGGCCAGACAACTTCGCCAGACCTTCCCAAATCACGCCCACAAAATTTTGCATGTCCCCCATTCCGCACCTGAGTGGACGATCCCCGATCAGCCGTTTTACGCGCCTGGCTCTCCACCAATCGAACTAAAGGAGATCCCTCAACCAATTTTGGGATATCTAGGCGGGCTTGAAGATCGGCTGGACTGGAGCCTGCTCATCAAAATTGCCGATCGGTTCCCCGATGCGTCACTGTTACTTGTCGGACCAAAGCCAGGCCTCGATGGCGATCACGACTGGCAATTGCAGGCACGGGAACTTCTGGCCAAGCCGAACGTTTACGCTCCTGGAGGCGTAAGCCAGCACAAGATCGGCGACGTCTACGCATCTTTCAGCGTAAACCTGATCCCCTATCTCGCCACTCACCCGTTCAATCACGTCTGCTCTCCAACCAAAATTCTTGACTCCATGGGAAGCGGCAGACCGACTGTGACGACGGCTTTGCCCGAATCCCAAATTTATCGGAGACTTTATCAGGTAGAGGATTCTCACGACGGATTTTGCGATCGAATCGAAATTCTTCTGAAAAATGATTGTCGCGACGGCCTTGAGCAAACACGCTGGAAATACGCCTTTTCGCGACGGTCAGTGGTTGTCATGGACGCTTTATACCGACTCACATGGGCAGAATCGCTGGATGATGCGAACCGTGTTCTGGAATCCGTCACACCAATCGGTTAGAGTTTTCTTAAATTCTGGAACAATGCGGAAGGGTTTGGGCTACGACTCGACACTTTGGGTTGTCACCGGATATTCGCTTGCCAGATCTTCTTGAACCGATCTCACTGAACCACTAGCTGGGGACTAACTCTGATGGACTTGTCGTTACGCATTCGCCTTTCGATCATGATGCTGATCCAGTTCTTCGTCTGGGGCACCTGGAACGTGACCGCCCCGAACTACTTGACTACGATTGGTTTCACTGCCAACGACATTGGCTGGCTTTATGCCGTGGGCCCAATCGCCGGCATGATTTCCCCATTCTTCGTAGGCATGATCGCCGACCGCTTCTTCCCAGCCCAGCGCGTTTTAGGCGTACTTCACCTGGTGGGAGCAGGCTTGATGTTTCTGGCCACCGTGCTGATGAAGCAGGGAGCGAGCCCGATGGTGATCGTTGGCATGATTTTCATCTACATGCTGACCTTCTTCCCAACACTGGCTGTGACCAACACCCTGGCCTTGCGGAACGTGAAGAATGTCGAGAAAGAGTTTCCTGGGATTCGTGTGATGGGAACTATTGGCTGGATCGTGGCTGGCTTGTCACTGACTTTCCTGAAATTTGAAACCTCGATCAACATGTTCTACCTGTCGTGTGGTTCCGCCGCACTTTTAGGTATCTACAGCTTTCTGGTTCTACCGAACACACCTCCAACAGCAACCGGCAAAGCCGACATCCGCCAGATTCTTGGCCTTGACGCTTTGGCCATCCTGAAGGATCGGTCTTATCTGATCTTCTTGATTTGCTCGACCCTGATCTGCATCCCCCTCTCGTTCTATTATCAGATCACGAGCCGGATTGTGGAAATGGCCGAGATGCCGATCGGACAGACGATGACCTACGGCCAAATGTCTGAAATCATCTTCATGCTGGTCATGCCCCTGTTCTTTGCCCGCTTGGGTGTGAAGAAGATGCTGGCCGTGGGTATGGTGGCCTGGGTGGTACGATACGCCCTGTTTGCATTCGGCGCTCCTTCT
>CAMBZY010000068.1 GCA_945872325.1 Candidatus Kuenenia stuttgartensis
GGACTTATTCTCTCTGTTCATTAATCTTTTCATATTTCGCAGCTTGTTTCTCCATTGGGACATAAAAATCTATGCTGAATGGGAATGGCTTTCAGTCTGGTTTGGAATATGCCTGTTAATTCCTCGAAATGGACTGGAAATCATTGCACTCCGCGCAGCAATTCGTCATCCATCTCATTTAAGAGAATGGACGGCGGTTGTGCTTTTAGTGCGAGCGACATTTGGATGTGTTGCATCTGTGATTTTCCTGATGACTGGTTTGTGGATGAATCCAGAAGCATTTGGCCTGATTCTGCCATTGGCACTTACGCTCATGGTATCGTCAGTATCTCCAGATCTGGCTGCTAAGGCTCAATTTCGCTTTCTCCGGTCAAGCCTCATCATGGTCTCGCGAAATGTCTCTTTTCTGATATTCCTGCAATTATATGGAATCCAATCCGATTCAGCAGTCACGGCAGGATGGTCTTTCTTGTCTGCAGAATTGATTGTGTTTATGCTCTGGTGTTGTGATTCATGGTTACATCAAGCTGTTCCGGGTGGTCGATGGCGGACCTTGATTCAACGCGCATGGAAGCTGATTCTTGTCAGGTCTGCCGAGCATACAATGACTCGTTGGATTCGAGTCTTTTCATGGAGTTGCGATGCTTTGATTTTAGGAATGATTGCACCTTCCATATGGCAAGAGATTGCCCCTTCAAGGCGATTCTTAATGACAGGAGTGATTCCAGTTGCAGGATGGATTGGTACACTTGGACCGATTCTGACACAACAATCCGTCTCCGAACAGCGATTATTCTTGAGAAATAGCACCATTACGGCAGTTTGCATTGCAACTTTTTCGTCATCTGTGGCTTATGTATTTGGATCCGAGTTGATTGGCTTGGTATTAGCATTGGATCATGATTCTTTGATGGATTCAAACATGCTTGCACTTAATGCACTGCGATTTGCGCCGATTGTACTTGTCATGTTGTCAGGAGCTTGCCTGACAGCGATTCAGGCCGATCGGCTTGTCCCTGTTCCAGGGCTCATTCATTTATCTGGTTTATTGATTGGGTGTCTCATGGCCAAATGGTCTCAGCCATCGAGTTACACTTTTGGAACAATGATTGCAATTGAATATGGTGTGGCACTGGTTGGACTCGCTTTCGTATCCCAAGTCATGGGAAATCACAGGTACACTCGGATGAGTCGGTTTCATTTAAAAGAGCAGGATTTGCGAGTGGATAAGGGTGGTTCTTCGGTTCCTGATCCAAGAATTCAGATTGCAATCAGAGGAACCAAAGATAGACTCGTGAGTGAGGTGAACAGGTGATGGACAATCCTGTGACGTTGGCCGAACCTGAATCGTATTTTGAAATGCTTGCAAGGTCTGCGACTGAGCATTGGTGGTCGAATGGAGTGGAATCAATTGAACGCAGGTGGATTCAGAAGGAATTGAAATCTAGATCCCTCGGTGCCACAATACGATGGAACTGGCTCGATGCAGGCTGCGGAACCGGCTTAAGGCTGAGCCAGTGGGGGGGATGGCGATGTTGGGGCAATAGGGTTGGATTGGAGCCAGAGCGTTTGGCTAAGGCATCTGGAATTTGTGAGGAATCCCTGGTTTTTATCAGATGTGAATTGCCGGGATTGCCATTTGACGCACCGCAATTCGATCTGGTGACCGGATTTGATGTGATTCAGCATGTCCCAAAAGCATTGCGTGAAAGGGCTCTAGGAGAGATATTCCGGGTCATAAAGCCAGGTGGCATATTATTGATTCGTACAAATGCGTCTGGAGTTTTTGGGGATCCAGCCATGGATGACTCGATTATTTCAAGTGTTGAGCTGAATGAGACTTTAAAACAAAATCAGTTCAAGATTCTACAGAGCAGTCACTTTAATATGGTGGGTGGGTTTGTTGAAGAGGTTTCGGCCCTCATTAAGAAGCGTATAAGGAGAGGTGACAGGGATAATTTGGCATTTAAGACGGGATTGCCGCGGCAATGGAAGAGCCGTCCACAAGGTCATCCTCTGGCGAGGCTTTTCGGGTGGATGGAGAGTCGAATTGCTGGGACTGGACTTGTCAAAATTCCGTTTGGACATTCTTATTTAGTGATGGCACGCAAGGAAGTGGATCATGGATAAGAATGTGTCGGAAGCAAAAGGTCGATCTTTATCGATTGGATTCGATGGTACGTGTCTTGCGAACCGTCGTGGATTTGGTCGATTTGCACGAGGGATTCTGTCGGGCCTGAATGCTGCCAATCCTGGGCACAGGCTTGAAGTGGTGGTGGATGAGCCTTCAAGGGATTTGATTTCAGTGCCTTTGGGGGTGGAGGTGCGAAGTGTTGCCACAAAGAGAGCTCAGGCGGAATCCGCTTCAGCGACTGGTAATCGGTCGCTGGGCGAGCTTTGGAAAATGAGTCGGGGAGTTAAAAAGGCAGGGTATGACATCTTTTATTTCCCATCGTCGTTTACATATTTTCCAGTTTGGCCGAGCCAAAAAATGATTGTGACGCTTCATGACACGTTGGCTGTGGATCGTCCAGACCTGGTATTCCCGACGCGTAAGGGCCGCTTGTTCTGGTGGTTGAAAGAGCACATGGCAACTTGGAATACAAGCCGATTGACGACGGTTTCTGAGAAGTCGCGAACGGATTTGGCGCGTTACTTCCGGATGAATCGCGATCAGATCGGATTATTGACTGAAGGCGTGGAGCCAACATTTCTCAAGCCGGTTGAGGATTTGCCTGACTTCCATTCGGTATCTGCAAAATATCGAATTCCGGAGAATACAAAATACTGGCTTTATGTTGGTGGCCTGAGTCCTCACAAGAATTTAAAACGCATGATCGAAGCCTTTTCAGGACTTCCTGAAATATTAGGAAATCTTGTTATCGTAGGCGACTTCGGCGACACGTTTCACACGCATTTACCAGAGTTGCGACATGCGGCAATTGAAAATGGTGTTGAATCACGGGTTGTATTTACAGGTTATGTACCAGACGATGAACTGGCCAGTATTTATCGCAATGCACAGGCGGTGGTTCTGCCATCGCTTTGGGAAGGATTTGGCCTTCCTGCAGCTGAGGCAATGGCGTGTGGAGTGCCTGTGCTGCACAGCCTTGCTGGATCATTACCTGAGGTGGTGGGTAATGCCGGGATTGCATTTGATCCATTGGACATTCAGGATATGCAGAAGAAGTGGCTGCAATTTGCTGGAAATGAAACATTGAGTCAAGAGCTTTCTCGGAACGGATTGCAACGGTCACAGAAATATCGCTGGGAAGTGGCTGGCAAAATGCTCTGGAACGAGTTCGAGAACTTATGCTTGAATCAAAGCAATCATGATCGGCGGGTGTCATGAAATTCTGTATGCTCACAAGTTTTTTTGGTACTCATAGTTTTGGTGGTGATTCAGCCTATGTGGATCGCCTCTCACGTGCATTGGCCCGGCGTGGTCATGAAGTGCATGTGATTTATTGTCAGGATGCATTTGAGCTGGTTCGAGGATCATTTCCTGAGAGGGAATACACTGCGCCGGAAGGTGTACAGGTGCATGGATTAAAAAGCTGGGCTGGGCCATTGTCGCCATTATGGACGCAGCAATCAGGCATGCCGGGACCGAAATGGCCGATGATTCAGGAACTGATAGAACGGATTGAGCCAGATGTGGTGCATTTTCATAATCTGTCGTTGATTGGTGGGCCAGGGTTATTGATGAAGGATTTTGGGAAGGCGGTCCGGCTGATGTCGGCTCATGAGCATTGGCTGGTATGCCCCATGCATGTATTGTGGAGGTCGGATGACCAATTGTGCGATGAGTCGAGATGCAACCGATGTTCGATTGCAAGTGGGCGACCGCCTCAGTTATGGCGCCATACAAGTTTCATGGAGCGTGGCTTGGGAAAGCTTGATCGACTGATTATGCCGAGTCAATCGTCGGCTGAAGAGCATCATCGACGGGGGATTGATCGAGCGATTGATGTACTTCCATATTTTCTACCTCAGGACTGGCCATTTGCATACAGGCTTGAGCGGTCTGCTGAGCGATTGAAATCCGAAAGGCCATATTTTGCATGTGCAGGCAGGCTTGAGAAAATCAAGGGATTTCAGCAGGTGATTTCATTACTGGATCAGTTTCCTGAAGTGGATTTACGGATAGCAGGGCATGGCGGATACATGGAACAATTGAAAAAGCAGGCTGAGGGGATGTCGAATGTGAAGTTTGAGGGGATGCTTGAAGGTGAGTCATTGCGAAGTCTGATGCGGGGAGCAAGGGCGATGGTGGTCCCATCGCTGGTGCCGGAGACGTTTGGATATGTGGTATTGGAATCGTTTGCACAAGGCAGGCCGGTGATCGGGCGGAATCTGGGAGCTTTGCCAGAGATTTTAGAGGTGTCGGGAGGAGGAATTATTTTCGATGATCTGGATGGGCTTGAGAAAGCAATGCGGCGATATTTGATGGATCCGGAACTGTCGGATCGAGATGGTCGTTCTGGCCGCGAATCGATTGAACTGCGATTTGATGAGACGAGTCATTTGAAACGGTATCTGGGATGGATTGAAGCATCCAGAGGGAAATTAACCGATCCGATGGAAAGCGTTTCTGGATGGTCTGAGAATATACAAGCGGCATAAAATTGGATATCGAGGCCAAAGTGAGACAGAAAATCGGTTTGAATGTCGGGAGTGGGCATGAGCCAGAGCCTGGCTGGGTGAATGTGGATCTTCGCGCGATAAATGGGTTTGTGGATGTCAAGGCGAGTGCTTGTCAATTACCATTTCGGAATCGCCAGTTTCAATGGATCAAAGCCGACAGCGTATTAGAGCATTTACCTGATCCGCGGCCGGCAATTGGCGAATTGTCGCGATTAATTGAATTGGATGGGGTGGTTGAAATACGTATTCCTGCGTTGGGAACGAATGCTGCCCATTTGGACCCGACCCATAAATATCTCGCCGATTTAAAGCATTGGGTCGAATTGATAGAAGAGCAGTTTCTGGATGTGAATGTAAAATCCGTGGGTGTGAGGTGGAGGTATCATCAAAGTCTGGTACTTTTACAATATTTTATGATTCGCATACTGGGGTTTCATGAGTTGGGGCAGTGTTGGGTGATTCGGGCAGGAAAACCGAGGGAGCAGTCGATCAGGATCATACCAAAGCGATGGTGGATTGATTAATTTGCAAAAGTATTGATCGCATCTGCTACATTTTCAGCGAATTGATGAGGATGAAAACGAATGGCTTGTTGTAGCCCTTTCTGGATCAGTTTCATTCGCGTGTCGGGGCATTCCATAAGTTGCATGATGGCAGAACTGATCTGTTCTGATGACGAGTCAGTCAGTCCCAGGCAGGCTTGGCCTGCGACTTCTGCTATGGCATTGACAGGTGTGGTGATGATAGGGCAACCACTTGCCATGGACTCTGCCAGAGGGAGGCCGAATCCTTCGCGACTGCTTGGCCAGATGAGTGCGATTGCATTTTGGTAGAGTGTTGCGAGTTTCTGGTCGGAAACGTATCCGAGATCGATCAGGCCTTCTTCATTGTTGACTTTGGGTGATGATGGGCCGACTGCAACCAAGTCTAATTTGAGGCCTGATTTCCGAAGGGCTTGTACGGATTTCAGGATTGTTGGAAATTGCCTTCTGGGCGACTTCTTACCGACGAACAGGACGTAAGGGGTTTTTATTTCAGGGATAAGATCTGGTTTGGTTAACAAGCTGTTATTCATGGGTTTAAAAACATCTGGAATGCCAGGGGTGATGACTTTGATTTGGGCTTTGGGGACACCATAAAAAAGATGGATATCGTTCGCAGTTGAATGTGATGGAGTGAGAATCAAGTCGGCTTGCTGGGCAGAGCGTCGATATCTGGAGCGGAATCGAATGCGATTTAGAGTCGAGATCTGGGAGTCAGGGTGTTCGCAAAAGGTGTCGTGAACGACCAGGATAACTGGCCCTTTCCAGCGGTAGGGAATGAGGTTGGCGGGTGCAAAGAGTGGAAGGTGGCGATATTCGCGAGATGCAAGTATCGAATTTTCCCAAATCAGACCTGGTATTCTCGAACCTTGACAGATATGACCGAATTGGACTTTCCAGGGGTCGAGATTGGGTGATCTTGGTGTGCGCTGTATAATCAGAGGGTTAAATTTCAAGGAATCAGGATTTTCCGACCATTGATTGAGCAGGACGGATAGGTATCGGCCTACGCCGGTTGAATTCTCTGTGAGTCGATGGCCGTCGATAATAATTCTTGGTTGTACGTTATTATGAGGCATTTGAATGACAAAATCTTAAATTCATCAGGTTGAAGAGCTGGTTTGTGTCAGAAGTGATTCGACTGATTTATTCTTTGTTGATTCGGCGATGTGATTGGAATACGGATATGGAGGGCGGATGGATTTTGATTTCATCATGCCGAGTCGGTCGTGCATTAGCCAAATGGTGATGGCGGTGGCATAGCTGGTGAGACAGACAAGATAGTAAAGGTTCATGAGGCCTAGCGATGCGAGAGCGAGTTTTAAACCTCCCTGTTTTTTAAGGAGTTTAAAGAAGCTCAGATTGAGGCATAGCATCAAGAGTGTGGAGGTGAGTGCGAGAGCGATTCCAGCTAAGGGTTGAAATGCAATCAGGAAAAGTCCGAGCCAGACAGAGGCGGCGGCGAGGGCGGCGATTTTCTGGATTTTATCGACGTTGAGGTCGTTGGTTTGTCGAGTGGATCTAAGCATTAAAAGGCTCCACGGCAGTCCTCTTTGGAAGAAGTCTGTACGGAGCATGGTGCGGATGGTCCATCGTTTTCGGTGTTTGCAGAGAACATCACGCGCCAGAACGGTATGATGGCCGGCATCCAGTAATCGGTATCCGAATTCGATATCTTCGATAGCAGGTTTTTCGTATCGCCAGTGATCGAAACCGCCAAGTTTGAGGAAGACGTGTCGACGGATGAAGCCGCAGCCGGTCCAAAAGGTTTGGGCCTGACGGGTATTCTGGTGAAAATCGCCGTTTTGATGGACGTGATGGTGGAGGAGGTTGCGGAACTGGCTGACGAGACCAGGATCGGCAGGTGAGTTGTCATAAGATCCAAAGAGTGCATCGATTTGAGGACTCTTGTGGATGTGGGCGAGGGCGTTGGCGATGGTGTCGGGCTGGACGGTTACGTCGGCGTCGAGGAAGAAGATCCATTGGCCGCGAGCTTCGTGGCACCCGAGGTTTCGGGCAGATGCAGGTCCACTGCGTTTTGGTAGTGAAAAGAGTCGAGTTTCGAAGGATTGGGCGATTTGGGCGGTATTGTCGGAGGAGGCGTCGTTGATGACGAGAATTTCGAAAGGGACAGGAATGTTATTTTTTAGGGACTGCAGGCAGGCCTGAAGGTCGCTTTCGGCGTTGTATGCAGGGATGATGATGGAGAGGACGGGTAACATATGGGAACTTTGATCAGAACACGTCGGACAGGTAAGGGTTTCGTCCATGAATCACCTCACCGGTCTCAAGAAACGAACTGGAATGCGCGCCCTTCCATGGTGCGCCCGAGTCCGCCCTTGGCCCGCATGCCAAAAGACTAGGGAATCCGTCCCGAAGATAGTCACGCCAGGCGAATCGCAATGCGAATGACAGGCGGGCTTCGACGTGTTGGGGGGACTTTATCCGCAGAATGGAGATCGGTCAATCCGAGTTTTGAAGAAGTGTTTTGAGGTTGGGATTGATGGTAATTCCAGTGGCTTAAAGTCATCTGACAGAAAATCTTGTTAAATAGTCGTAGGAGAATTTGTGGAATTACTGTAGATTTAGAGTCACAGGAAACAATGGTTGAAGTATATAGGCAGAATCAACCACTTTGATTCATCCACACACCGCAATCTGAACAGGGGTATCGTCATGAGACAAGGACAAAGTCGTATCAGCCCAAGGTATAGGGTTCGCCAGAGTCGTCAGTTTAAGCTTGAGTTATTTGGGAGTCTCGAGGACCGGACTGTTCCGACGATGAATCTGGCCACGACCAGTGTGATTTCTGATGAAATCCTTGTTCAGTATTCGTCCGGTACGAATGTTCAGCTGCGAGCTCAGTCCCGATATAATTTAAATGTACAGCTTAAGGATGAGATCCTGAGTGCTGAGCGGTTGAAGATGGGCGATGGTGCGATGGAGTTGATTAAACTTCCGGCTGGGATGTCGAATCAGAAGGCTCTGGACTGGTTCTCCAGGCAGCCTGGTGTTGTTTTTGCGGAACCGAATTATCGTGTGACTGCTTCAGCGGTCAGTAACGACACATATTATACGAATGGTCAGTTGTGGGGTATGGAAGGCAGTGACAGCCCGACTCCAGTCGGGCCGGCTGGCACGACGAACATTTATGGTATCAATGCCGAAGCGGCATGGAACGATGGACAGACGGGCTCGAAGTCGATTTTTGTGGGAATTGTCGATACAGGCATTCAGGTCACTCACCCGGACTTGATCGATAACATCTGGACGAACCCGTACGACGCTGTCGATGGCATCGATAACGACGGAAACGGATATATCGATGACATTCACGGTTGGGATTTTGAAAGCAACGATAACAGCGTTTACGACTCTGTGGATGATGATCACGGCACTCACGTGGCCGGTACAATTGGTGGTAAGGGTGGAAACGGTGCCGGTGTGGCTGGTGTGAACTGGAATGTGACGATGATTTCGGCGAAGTTTCTGGGGACCAATGGTGGGACCACAGCCGATGCTGTTCGAGCGATTGATTACTTTACAGATTTGAAGACCCGCCACGGGATGGATGTGGTGGCCACGAACAATTCATGGGGTGGAGGAGGTTACTCCGCAGCACTTCACAGCGCGATTATCAGAGCCGCCAAGGCGGATATTCTGACAATCATTGCGGCCGGTAATAGTGCGAATAATAACGATTCTGTTGCGTCGTACCCATCGAACACATCGACTTTGGTTGGGACCACAACGACAACGGCCGCGAGTTATGAAGGTGTGATTGCGGTGGCATCGCTGGATTCGAGCGGGGCCATGTCTTCGTTCTCAAGTTATGGCAAAAATTCGGTGGATATTGCAGCGCCTGGTGCCGGCATCATGTCGTCGGTTCCAAACAACACGTATGCTTCCTACAGTGGGACATCGATGGCGACCCCACACGTGACAGGTTCCATCGCCCTTTTGGCTTCCAAATATCCGAACGCAACAGCATCGCAACTTCGGACTGCCATTCTTGCCACCGCAACACCGACTAGTTCTGTGACAGGTAAAGTGCTGACAGACGGACGTTTGAATGTCCAGGCCGCCTTGAATTACTCAGGTTTCAACACCACTCCGACTCCTCCATCGCTGAGCATTGCGAATGTGAGCAAGGCAGAAGGTAACTCGGGAACATCAAACCTGATGTTTACGGTGACCTTGAGTCAGCCAGCGGCAGCCGATGTGACAGTAAACTATGCGACATCTGACGTCACGGCGACGGCTGTTACGGATTATGCAGCGGCCAGCGGTACGGTCACAATTCCAGCAGGGTCGACCACCGGCACGTTTAACGTGGTGGTGAATGGTGATTCGACAGTTGAAACGGATGAGACTTTGCGGGTGACGCTTTCCGGAGCCTCTTCGAACGCCACGATTGGCACGGCGACGGCGACCGGAACGATTACGAACGACGATGTGGCTCCAGTTCCTTCCTTGAGCGTCGCAAATGTGAGCAAGGCGGAAGGGAATTCGGGGACATCAAACCTGGTGTTTACGGTGACCCTGAGCCAGGCGGCGGCATCATCAGTGACGGTGAACTTTGCGACGTCGAATTTGACGGCTTCGGCTGGATCCGATTATGTGGCGACCAGCGGTATAGTCACAATTCCAGCAGGGTCGACCACTGGCACGTTTAACGTGGTGGTGAATGGTGATTCGACAGTTGAGACGGATGAGACTTTGCGGGTGACACTTTCCGGAGCCTCTTCGAACGCCACGATTGGTACGGCGACGGCGACCGGAACGATTACGAACGACGATGTGGCTCCAGTTCCTTCCTTGAGCGTCGCAAATGTGAGCAAGGCGGAAGGGAATTCGGGGACATCAAACCTGGT
>CAMBZY010000069.1 GCA_945872325.1 Candidatus Kuenenia stuttgartensis
GTTGACGCCCATGTTAAATTAAGCCCAAAAAATATTGTTTGACGATCCATACCCTGACCAACCACAATAGCTTTAAGAAAAGCTCTAATCCCTATTTGATCCTGTATCATTCAACCCAGGAATGCACCATGACCATGATCCAAAAATCAGGATCGAAATTTGCCCTCCCAAGCCTGATTGGGCTACTGGCATTTGGTATCAGCCCTGTTCTGGCTCAATCTCCAAATCCACATGCTGTGGAAGAGCCAAAGACTGCTGACGCAACAAAAGCCACAACCCCAAAATCTGCAAGCAGTTCCACCTACCTTTCAGCCGCCGAACTGCGCATGCGTCAGGATGTCTCCTATCTTGCCGCCGATGCGCGTGAAGGTCGTGGACCAGGCACTGCCGGAATTGATGATGCAGCAGACTATATCGCTAACGAGTTTAAGCGAATTGGCCTCAAGCCTGCCCCAAATGCTCATGGTTATTTCCAGAAGTTCAACATCACGAACGAGCCAACCCTCGAAACGGGCTCGAAAATTGTGGTCAAGCGGTCGAGCGGTTCGGATATTTCCTTTGACGACAAAACCGACTTTTCGCCACTCGCCCTGGGCGACTCCGGCAAGGTCGCTGGCAAGAAGATAGTCTTTGCTGGATATGGAATTACAGCGAAAGACGCCTCTCTTAAGCTGGACTACGACGACTACGCCGGCCTTGATGTCAAAGACAAAGTTGTGCTCATTCTGCGCCGCGAACCACAACTCAACGACGAGAAATCGGCATTCGCTGGCAAATCCAACACGGCCTACGCCGAATTCCGCCACAAAGCCACCAACGCATTCCAACATGGTGCCGCTGCGGTTCTTCTTGTCAACAACGTGGCTGGCAGTGAAGGCAAAGACCCGCTCATGCCATTTCGTGCTGCTGGAATGGGTCGAAACAGCACAATTCCGTTCGTCCAGATCAGCCGTGCCAAAGCCGACGAAATCTTGAAATCAGCCGCTGCACCCAGCCTCGAACAGCTTGAAAAAGAGATCGACGCTGACTGCAAGCCGCACTCACGCGAACTGAAGGACGTTTCAACGGACTTGGAAGTCAACATCGTCCGCAAAGGCATTGCCGTAAAAAACGTGGTTGGAGTGCTCGAAGGATCAGGCCCATTGGCTGATGAAACCCTTGTGATTGGCGGACATTACGATCACCTCGGATTTGGTGGAGAAGGTAGTCTGGCGTTCGGATCGAAGGAAATTCACAACGGAGCTGACGACAACGCATCCGGCACCACCATGGTCATGGAAATGGCCCGTCGTCTCGCCAGCCAAAGTGATCCCCTGCCCCGGCGCGTCGTATTCATCCTATTCTCAGCCGAAGAACGTGGCCTTCTAGGCAGCCAGCATTATGTCGATAACCCCTTATTCCCACTCGACAAAACAGTCGCCATGGTGAATTTTGACATGGTTGGTCGCCTCAATGAAGCCAAGGATCTGACCATCTATGGGACAGGCAGTTCTCCGACCTTTGACTCCATTGTCGATGGGCTTGGGAAAGCCTCAGGCTTCAATATCAAAAAAATCAACGACGGCACAGGCCCAAGCGATCACCAGTCGTTTTATCTCAAAAATCTTCCTGTACTCTTCTTTTTCACAGGAACTCACAAGGAATATCACCGGCCTGTTGACGATGTGGAAACGATCAATTTCCAAGGCATGGGACGTGTCGCAAACCTCACGGAGCTGGTCCTCTTGGACCTAGCCAGACGTCCAGAACGTCCAGTTTTCACAAAGGTTGCAGCCCGTCCGGCAGGCCCCGGCCGAGTCTCGCTCAGAGCTTATCTCGGATCCATTCCTGACTACGACGACGCTGGCAAGGGTGTTAAACTCTCCGGCGTACAGACCGGTAGCCCTGCCGAAAAGGGCGGCTTGAAGGGTGGCGATATTGTCATCAAAATGGCCGGAAAACCTGTTGGCACCATTCAGGACTACATGGAAAGTCTCTCCACTGGCAAGCCCGGCGACGAAGTCGAAGTGGTTGTCAAACGGGACGGTAAAGATGTTCCCCTGAAGGTCAAACTAGGGAACAGGCCTGGGAATTGATTGACTCTAGATGATCTAACGCCGGATTGGCCTTCAAAACCAATCCGGCGAATTACTTTTTTCGAATCGACAATTTCAAAAACATGGCAAAATTCCTTCCTGAATCCGATCAAAATCTCAGCCGAAGGGCAGTCCTTCACGGAGCGTTTTTGTCCTGTGCTTCAGGATGCTCTTCAAACATTTCTCCATACCTGACTTACACAAAATCACGACCGCACTCAATTCGACTCGTTACACCCTGGGACAAATCACTTCAAACCAATTGGACAAAAGACTTTACAAACTGGATTCTAGCCAGTAATCAGGCCACAGTCAATGTGAGTTGGCTAGTCGTATCTGAGAACGAATTGAGCCGAACTCCACCCGAGCGACTTGCTCAGATTTCAGACGGATTATTAGGTGGACACTCCAGAATTCACCTGAAATTCCAATCATTTCCTGTGACAACTCAGGCTCTAAAACCTGTCAGAATTCCCATCGTTTCAAAACTTCCAGATTCATCACGAGGCCGTTCAAAAGCGAACACTTTATCCACCAGTACAAATCTAAGCTGGTCGAATACTGGCGACCCAAATCTCTGGCCCGTTATTGACCAATTTTTAAAACTGCCCGACCCGCAAACAGACTTACTAAGCCAAGCCTATACAAGATCAGTATTTCGCTCTGCTCCAGATCAGGCCACAGGGTTTGCCCGCTGGATTCGACTTGCTCGACAGGTCCATCCCATGCAGGCTCCGGACACCGATAAATCGTCGATCGTTTCCCTTGATTCGATCACGAAACAAAATCTCGAAATTTGGAAAGGTGGCACAGGACTGACCACGGCATTGGGAATGTCTGAAGCAGGCCCGATTTATTGGCCAGAATGCCTCAGCTTATGGAAATCACCTCAACCACTTAGTTCACAGACAGATACATTCCAGGAATTCTGTCGTAAAACGAACCGGCTGACTGGCGTTTTGAATCCAGACGAATCCACCACGCGCGCACATGCCATCACGAACGACCTTGCATCGATCATACTTTTTGAATGTCGCAGTGATATTCAGACCGCTTGGGGAACCATTGAAAACTCGACTGGCGAAATTCGTCAAAGAGCAGAGAAATATTTAACAGAATTACCACCCTGGCCACCTGCATCCATTCAGGACCTTCAAAAACGCCGTGGCTTTGAATATGTAGTGGCACTTGTGGAGCAAATGGCCGCCGATGGTGATGAGCGTGACTGGCTGATTCGAGAATTTCAGAATCAGGAAACCAAGGTGAATCTTCAAGTTCTGGACCAGGCTCTGAGCGGCCACCTCCAAGGCTCGATCAGGTTCAGAACATGGCTACGAGCGGAATGGACCGCTTGGATCCGACAGAGATGCCGTCGTGTAACACGTTATCTCACAGAGCTTTAATCCAGAGGCCGTTCCATAAGCCCCTAATCTATCTGCCAGTATTTGGTTCAACCTGGAAAAAAGATCCCATGATTCGCCTGACTGTTCATGACCTCAGACTTGTCGCCGATGGACTAATCCTGCTCGACGATATCCGTTTAGAAGCCAGGCCAGGTGCCATCCATTTGGTTGTCGGCCCGTCTGGGAGTGGTAAAACACTGCTGGGGCGAACTTTAGCTGGCTTTGAACCTGATGCCAACGGCGAAATGTATCTCGACGGTCGCGACGTGATTGATGTTCCACCAGCTCGACGTCGAGTGGGATGGGTTCCCAAGGCCAACTCGCTCTGGCCAGCCTTATCTGTTTACTCCAACGTAGAATTTGGTCTGAAATCGCAAAAAATCAGTCGGCAGGAACGCCGAACCCGAGTCTCCGAAGCCTTGGGCTGGTTCGGGGCCGATAGCCTAAAGGAACGAAGGGCCGATTCCCTGAGCCTGCTCGAATCACGACGAGTGGCTCTGGCCAGATCGTTGATCGTTGATCCACAAATCCTGATTCTGGACGATCCGTTGGCGGATCTGGCCCCTGAAGAGTCGGAAATGCTCCGCGATAATATTGCAAGAGTTCAGTCCGACCAACGTTTAACCACCATGATCTTCACCGTTGATCCTCATCCATGGTGGTCGGTTGTGGACAGAATAAGCCTGTTGGATTTAGGCAAAGTCATCCAGACAGGGACTGCTGCGGAAGTCCTGCAGCGACCGAACAGCATTCGATCCGCTTCATATTTCGGATCCTGCAACTTGCTGATTGGCGAAATAGAAGCTGTAGGGCAAGCGGGTGAGGTGCTGGTTCGCCTTCCAATCGGTCAACTGGTTGGTAAGCTGGCGAGTCCCTCAGAGATTTTAGAAAAGGGATCGCCCGTAAGAGTTTTGATTCGTCCAGAAGCGATCGCACTCGGCACCACTCCACTCGGAGGATCCCAGACCAATCGGGTACCAGTTCGGTTGGACGAAATCTTGTTCGAAGGCCCATTGCGACGTATTCGCATGTCTGCCCCTGGCGATCAAGTTCTCGAATTAATCGGAACATCGACTGTCGTGAGTGGAATGGCTGTCGGCAGCACATCCACTGCCCTTATCCCAGCGGATCAGGTCAGCGTGATTGCTTACTAAAAAACGACTGATTCAGATCAGAAAGGTTCGTTGCCAGAGTCACCAGCAAACCGAGGATCTTTATTTGAAAGCGATTCAAATCGCATGATATCACGAAGGAAAGTGAATTTAACTGTTCCAGTTGCGCCTGACCGATTCTTGGCAATGATCAACTCAGCCTCACCGGGCGAATCATTAGGGTCATAGTACTCAGGTCGGTGAAGCAGCAAAACGATGTCGGCATCTTGTTCGATTGCGCCTGATTCACGCAAGTCAGCCATCCGCGGCCGACGATCCTCACGAGTCTCCACACCACGATTCAACTGAGAGAGTGCAATCACTGGAACTTCAAGTTCCCGTGCCAGAGTTTTCAAACGTCGGCTAACTTTGGCGATATGCTCTTGCCGGCTCTCTCGGGTATCGTCCTGATCAATCAGCTGAATGTAATCGATCACGATCAGGCCAATATCGTTGCGCATTTTCAAGCGTCGCGAATTCGCTGTGATCTGAAGGACAGTTCGTGAGGGCGTATCGTCGATGAAGACTGGTGCGCTGCGTAAAGTCTCAAAAGCCTCGCCGATTTTAGACATCTCACGCGTACCCAGATTATGACCAGTACGGAGTTTATGACCTTCTACCCGACCACGGGCGGCCAGCATCCGCTCAGCCAGTTCCATCTGTCCCATTTCAAGGCTGAAGAAGAGGACGGGTTTATTGGTATTCACGGCCACATGGTCAATCACGTTCAGTGCGAGTGCCGTTTTTCCCATGGAAGGTCGGGCAGCAAGAATGATCAGCTGTGAGCCTTGGAAGCCGCCGGTGTAGTCGTCAAGATCCTGATAGTTTGTACTAACACCGGAGACTTGAAGTCGATTTTCGGAACGCTGAGCAATTCGGTCCATGGCTGAGACCACTACGTCGCGAAGCTCAACCGTCTGGCCAGCGGCCTGTGCATCAGAGATCTCAAAGATCCTTGATTCGGCTGCTTCAATCAACTCATCTGCTGTGTGGGTATTGGCATACGAGAGCTGAAGCACTTCGGATGAAGCACGTATAATGTTCCGGACAACCGCCTTTTGTTTGATAATTTCGCTGTAATACTTGGCGTTGGCAGAGTGGGCTACCAACTGGGCGATCTCAATCAGCCCATCATCACCACCCACTTTGTCCAGTTCTTGTCTGGTTGTGAGTTCTTCTGCCAGGGTAATCAAGTCCACCGGCCGATTTTCATCATACATCTCACGCATCAGTCGAAAGATGATCTGATGCGATTCACGGTAAAAATCATCGGGCCTGATAATATTGACAACATCATGGAGGATGTCGTTGTCTAAAAGAACACTGGCAAGCAAACCCTGTTCAGCCTCTAGATTAAAAGGAGGCAACCGATCCGCAGCAGCCGTTTTTATCTGGTTGGAAACGATTCCATTTTCGACATTGATGGACAAGACCAGCCTCCTCTGTATGTTCAGAATGTCGAATCAAAGAGCCGAAGTACAGATTCAACGCTGAATCCCAGAGACCACTAACCTGAAGGAAAGGATCGTCTGGGATTCAAGTTTACGATAATCTGGCCATCAGTGCCAAATCATCCGGTGGATCATATTCACTCAGCGTGAGCTGGAACAACCCAAAGATTGATTTCGGAGTCAACATCCATGCCCAGGTGAAGGCGAATGGTGTATTGACCGAGTTCCTTGAGAGGACCGTCGATTTTGACCATTTCTTCAGTCACAGAGAAATTTGCGGAACGCAGAACTGTGGCAATCTGATCGGCGTTGACTGAGCCGTAGAGATAGCCTTCTGGGTTGGCGTTGGCTTCGATTGTGATCGACTTCTGGTTGAGCTGAGCTGCCAGATTGACCAATTCGGAACGCTTCGCAGCTTCCATTTCTTTGGTACGTCGCTGATGCTGTTCTACGATACGCAGATTGTGGGCGGTTGCGAAAACCCCCAGACCTTGAGGCACAAGGTAATTCCGGGCAAATCCTGGACGGACTTTGACCAGATCACCGGTCTTGCCAACATAAGGAACATTCTGCATCAGAATCAAAGTCTGATAACCATCCTTAGCACGCAGAGGGTGGTTTTTGCGACGTTCAACACCAGGCTGACGAGCTGGGCCAGCAGGCGTTGTTTTGCTCTTACCAGACTTGCCGGCGGATTTCGCGGCTTTTGCTGAGCTTGCCATTTGAGGAGGAACTCCGGTACTTGTCTACGAGTGAAAAATCATGTGCTGAAAGCCCGTCATCCAAAAACGACAAGAGCTTTCAAGTGTTTGTTCAGAAAGGGATGTCATCTTCATCGCCGCCGTCTGGCGGACTCGTCTCAATCGAAGGGCTTGGACGTCGGGGAGGTAAAGAAGGACGATCGCTGGGTGCAGGAGCAGACGGACGTCTGGGTGCATAGCTCGAACTCGATCCACCAGCGGAAGGAGGCGACGAATAACCGCCGTCATCCATGGGCTGAGAAACATTCGGTATGCTGTCGTCCTTCTTTTCCAGGAATTGAACCCGCTCGGCTTCCACCTTGATCTTGGAACGCTTTTCACCTTCACGGGTCTCCCAGGTTTCTTCCTTGAGATACCCTTCAACGTGAACGGCTCGCCCCTTACGCAGGTATTGACAGCAGTTTTCCGCCTGACGGTTCCAGACTGTCACCACGATATACAAGGTCTCCTCGCGAGTTTCACCTTCACGAGTCGCATACTTCCGGCTTGTAGCCAACTTGATGTCAGCTACAGGAGTGCCATTCGGTGTATAACGCAACTCAGGATCGTGCGTTAACCGACCAATCAGAAATACCTTGTTTAAATCTGCCATCGTAGGACATTCTCCAAAGCGTCGGGCGGCTATCTGCAAGCGTCAATCGCCCTTGGTCCTGATATCAGGCGTCGTCACGACGACGACGACGTGGACGCTCTTCGTATTCATCCTCACCACGACGCTCTTCTTCAACAGAAGGTGTGGAGTTCATCGCGGATTCGATTAGGGGTTCCACCAACTTCGGGTGAATCTTCAAAATCATCTCACGAAGAATCGTGTCGTTCAAGCGGCAATCATGGCTGATTGTGGCAAGAGCCAGCGAATCCACTTTAAAATAAGTCAGCAGGTAGACGCCCTTGCGGTGTCCATCTACAGCGTAAGCCAAACGACGTTCGTCCCACTGACGACTCGCTACGATTTCAGCCTTCTGACGGGTCAGGATTTCATGAATCTGCTGAACCGTCTCATCCCAATTGACGGACGCTTTTGTGCTGTCCAGCAAAAACATCGCTTCATACGTTTGAACTGACAAGGATCGAACCTCCGATGAACTGGTGGCCGCAATCTCCTTCACACGGAGAAGCCACCATGTTGTTATCTGTACTGACTCGGACAAATTCCTGACATCAGGGTCACTTACAATTGATCAAATTCACGAACCTGATCAACCTGTCTCACTTCGTGGTCAGTGGGTCGCTTGGGCCATTGAACCGATTCATCGCCGGTTCAATCCCCTGATTCACCCACACACTGATAGCCTGCATTGTGGTCAGAATCCCACCATCAACTGCCGGACGCTCGCTCGGCCTGAACTTGGCAAGAACATAATCGGCTGCATCTATGATGCCACGATCACCAATACCAAGGCGAAACCGCGGGAACTGATCGGTCCCCAAAGCTCTGGCAATATCCTTGAGCCCATTCTGACCACCAGCACTGCCACCACCACGAATTCTAAGTTTTCCTAGGGGAAGACTCAAATCGTCGCAAATCACGACCAGATCCACAAGTGGAATCTTGTAAAACTGGATAATTTGACCGACAGATTTACCGCTCAGATTCATGAAAGTCATTGGCTTGACCAGCATGACTCGTTGGAAATCGAGCTCAATCTCAGCGATTTCCGCATCGAACTTCCTGGCAAACTTTGTACCCGACTGACATAAAGCCAATCGGTCAATCACATCAAAACCGATGTTGTGACGTGTGTCTTCATATTTCGAACCAGGGTTACCGAGCCCAACAACGACTTTGATTTGGGCCACTGCTGTTGATCTCCAGATGAATATCCGTATCGAACAGCTTTCGCTGGATCACCCTGAGGCTTCGAATCAGACTTCCGTTTTCTTCTCAGGACGTGTGATCACTTCTGGCTGAGTCAGTGTCTCAGTTTCAGCAGCAGACTCACCGGTTGGGCGGATCAGGTGAACGATGATATCATCGGCACTCGAAACAGCCGTCACACCTTCAGGCAAAACCACGTCTTTGACATGAATTGACTGACCGAGGTGAAGGTTGGAAATGTCAATACGAATTGAGTCAGGGATAGCGGCTGTCACGCAACGCACTTTGATGGAGTGGTGAGGCACGTCAAGAACGCCACCTTCTGCCACGCCTGGTGCTTCGCCCTTAAGTTCAATACGGACATCACTTTCGACTTGTTCCGTCAGGTCGGCCCTGAAAAAGTCGATGTGGATCACAGACTTGCCGAGGTAATCCCATTGAAGTTCTCGCACAAGAACGGTTTCGCTCTGACCTTTTCCAAGGTCGAGTCCAACAACGTGCGATCCACGCTTGAGGATTCCCAAAACATCGTCAGCTGTGATGCTGATGGGCTGGGCGGCTTGCTTGTGCCCGTAAATGATTGCAGGTACACGGCCTGCAGCGCGAAGACGGCGGCTCACTCGCGTGCCTGTGCCTTTGTTCTTCGCTGTATCTCTGGCTTGGGCCGCGATGGTGACGATCGTACTCATGTGTCCAGTGATCTCGCACTCAGTTTCAAGTCTGTCAAGGCGTTAAAAATGACGTTCAACATCATCCCAACTCGCCTTTAGGGTCGATTTTCACGCAATTCCCGACTTCCGTCAGGAAAGAAATCCGCCGGTCATATCCGGCGACAAGTCGCACTCGACCCGCCTCACATCACCTTACAAACCGGTGCTGAGGTCGATTCGGGAAAGGATACCCCACATCAGGCTTTTTTGCAAGCCTCCAACGGTGCGGAAAACCGCTTTTTGTTACGACCTTATTATCCATCGGCCTGTGGAATGGATAATCTCGCTGAAATCTTGTGGCTGAATCGTCAAATCCAAATCGTTGACTTGACTTGGCAACACCACATCTTCAAAACCACCCATGATTTTTGCAAGAATTGACAAGGTACTGATCAGAATCGGACCTGGCCGAACCAGATGACGGTGGCCATCCACAACATATATTCTTGCTCCACATTGCTTAAGGGTCGTTTGTAGGATGTGGTCGAACGGCAAAAGATTGAGTTCGTGAAGGCTCCGCTCGACCGTAAACCCGCAAACACCCAAAACGACCCGCTTACAACTCTCAAATGCCTCTTGAATCAAATGTTGCGACAATATTTTTGAATTCGATCCAGGCAACGCGGTTCTTTCCTGACCACCCACCATGCGAATCAGTTCCGGGTTCCAGTGACCA
>CAMBZY010000070.1 GCA_945872325.1 Candidatus Kuenenia stuttgartensis
GAGAAGCCGTAAGGGTTGTGGTCGCGTCCCTTGGTTTTTTCGTTCATGGGAGTTCTGCCAAACTCGCCTCCCCAGACCACGAGGGTGGTATCGAGCAGGCCTCTGCGTTTGAGGTCTTGAATCAGGGCAGCCACGGGCTTGTCGCTTCGGGGACAAAGGCGGCCGTGATTTTCTTCCATGTCGCCGTGGGCGTCCCACTGGCTACCTGAACCGCTGTAACACTGAACAAACCTCACACCTCGCTCAACCAGCCGGCGGGCTCTCAGGCACATCATGCCATAAGTCTTCGTCCGGGCATCATCCAGGCCATAAAGCTTTTGAGTTTCAGCGGTTTCGTTAACGATATCGACTGCCTCGGGGGCCTCAGCCTGCATCCGGTAAGCGAGTTCATAAGCGGCTATCCGAGCAGCCAGTCGTGTGTCTTCTTCTCTGCCTTGAAGATGCAGGCGGTCGAGGTCGGTGATTCCGTCGAGTTTTTGCTTTTGGGAACGCTTGTCGGAGCCCTTGGAGGAATCGAGATAGAGAATTGGCGAACCATCGCGGCGGAAGGGGGTGCCCTGAAACGTGGCGGGCATCCAGCCTGTCCCCCAATTTCGGGGCCCGCCCAGAGGGTCGCCCGCATCGCACATGACCACAAACGAGGGGAGGTCGGAATTCTCGGTACCGAGGCCGTAACTGACCCATGAGCCAAGACTTGGACGACCTGCCAGGATGCTTCCTGTGTTCATCTGACAGACGCTGCCGACGTGGTTGATTCCATCGCACCAGCAGGACCTGATCAGGCAGATATCGTCGGCCACTTTCGCAACATTCGGGTACCAGTCCGAGACCCACATGCCCGACTGACCATGCTGGGCAAACTTCCGCTGACTTGGCATCAACGTATTTCCGCCCACACCCATGGGCGTAAAAACAGGTCCGATACTTTCCGGAAGTGGTTTGCCAGCCCAACGTTCCAGAGCAGGCTTGGGGTCGAACAGGTCGATATGGCTGGGGCCACCTTCCATGAACAGAAAGATGACACTTTTCGCCTTGGGCGCAAAATGAGAAACTCTTTGTCCCAAAGGGTTTAAGGGGTCGATCTCAGGCACTTCAGCGCGAGCGTTGTCCCATGCCACCATGGAGCCGAGGGCCAGGCCTCCGAATCCTCCGCCGGCTTGGGCCAGAAATTCACGACGAGTTGTCGGCCAGGTTACGTGCGTATTTTTGGTTGCCTGAGGTTTCATCGTGGCGTCTCCGTCTCTTTTTTAATCGACGAATACAAATTCGTTGAGGTTCAGAACCACGTGGCAGACGTCTGGCCAGATCGCTGAGGGGCTTTGGCCTAAAGATTCCCGCTGTGATCGCAGAGTTGCTGCAAGCTCTTGCAATCGAGAGAGTTCTGGTTCGGTTGGTGTGCGTCCGAAGCAGAGTTTCCAGAGCGACTTGAAACGTTCTGAATCGCTTGCATTGGGCTCGTTCCGCAACAATCGTTCCGCCAGAGCCTTGGACTCATCCAGCGCGAAGTCCGAATTGAGCAACATCAAAGCCTGAGGAGCGTTGATGGAAACCAGTCGTTCAGGGCACGTCAGATTCGAGTCAGGATAATCAAACGCCTCCAGAAACGGATGTTTGATATTGCGCTTTACGAACATGTAAACACTGCGGCGGCGATGGTTTGACGCGTCTTTATCCACCACCCAGTCTTTCACGTCGATCCCGGCTGGAAGTGGTGACATCACGCTCGGCCCGCCCGTGGCAGGATTCAATCGGCCTGAGACTGCCAGAACACTGTCTCTGACCATCTCAGCGTCCAGCCTCCGGCGCATCTGGTGACTAAAAAGCATGTTGTCAGGGTCATCCTGACTCGCCTGATTTGAGGGAGTACTGGATTGCTGATACGTCGAACTGGTCACCATGAGTCGGTGCAAGTCCTTCATGCTCCAGCTGTTGCTTACGAAATTGGAGGCTAGCCAGTCCAGCAGTTCAGGGTGACTTGGCTCCATGCCCTGAGTGCCGAAATCGGACGTGGTGGTCACAATGCCTCGGCCAAAGTGCTGCTGCCAGATCCGGTTGACCACCACACGGCTCGTGAGAGGATGCCCTGGGCTGGTCAGCCATTCGACCAAAGCGGTTCTTGTGCCGGTAGTTGCATGACCTGTTGAGTTCGGTTTGATCTGCTTTTTATCGCTCAAAACCGAGAGCAATCCTGGCTCAATCACCTCCGCCTGCCGGTGGAAATTTCCCTTGAGCAGAAGGTGGATGGGATCGGCTGTTCGCCCTGTATCGGTCATGCCTGAGGCCACTGGAAGCGGTGAAGGCTTGGTTTTTTCGACATTGCCAAGTCCGGTCTTCATCTCGGTCCAAGCCTGACGGTCTGCTGGAGTCATGGCTGCAACGACTGACTCTGACGAGACTTTCAGCGTTTTCATCGCATTGCGGATGGTTGTCACCTGAAGATCCGTCCGCTTTGATGGAGAGGTTTCCAAAGCCTTCAAGGTGGTCGACGACATCCGGCTTCGTACGGGTTCCAGAACCGTGGTCCAGTAGGGTTGTTCAATGTTGGTCAAAGCCTTTTCAAGAGAGGCTTTGCGAACGCTGAATTCGCTCTGGATAGTCGAGTTCAGGGCTACTTCCACAGGGTCGCCCACAGGGTAATCGTCTTTGGGGGCGAGGCCACCGAACAGGGCTTGGAAGCGGTAATAATCTTTCTGGCTGATGGGGTCAAACTTGTGGTCGTGGCAGCGGGCGCACGCGACAGTTAAACCCATGAAGAGAGAGGCATTTGTGTCAGCGATATCGTCCAGAATCAACTGCCGGTTCAAGCCTGGAACCATGTTGTTGTCTTCGAACGGATAGTGGCGATTCAGGCCTGTGGCGATGAACGAGTCAGGTCGATTAGGTTCGAGTTCGTCGCCGGCGAGTTGCATGGCGATGAATTTGTCGTAAGGCATGTTGGAGTTCATGGCTTGGATGACCCAGTCCCGGTATCTCCAGGCATTGGGACGATTTACGTCTGCCTTGAAGCCATCGCTTTCGGCGAATCGGGCCAGATCAAGCCACCAGCGGGCCCATCGTTCGCCATAAGACTCTCTGTTTAGAAGACTTTCAACAAGTCGTTCATAAGCATCCGAGCGATTGTCGGCCAGAAACGAGTCGATTTCAGCAGGCGTTGGAGGCAGGCCCGTCAGGTCAAATGTGACCCGGCGAATCAACGTCGATTTCGTCGCCTGAGGAGCTGGTTTGAACTCCATGGACTCCATCTGGCTGAGTGTAAACCGATCGATCGGATTGCGTATCCACGACTCTTTTTTAACTTTGGGTGGAGTCGGAGATTTCACTGGCTGGAATGACCAGTGGCCCTTTTGTTCAGAAGTCCAGGTCGGCTCAGGGGTAACAACGTTCACCTTTTTGGTCTGGTGAAAATCGTCGTCGGCAATAATGGGGCAGGGCACAGCCATGCCGAATGAACAGCAGGCAGCGAGCCAGATGAATGCTCTGGAAATATCGATCGAACGCATGTGTGCAAGCTCCGAAAACGGCCTTGGACCGATGGAGGCTGAATTCAACACTGGAATCTGGATCAAGACGATTGGGCAGGCGAGGCTTATAATAATCTATTCGGTTTTCTTGAACGAGTCCACAGGTTTTAGCATTAAAAACAAATTAAGTTCTCTCGATTCCAAAGCATCTCAATCGGATTTCCGGGAATAAACCACGCTTGGATGAATTTATTCCCAGAAGCCAATTTAAGATTGACGTTAGTTTAATGCCTGACAGAGGTCGGATGACTCGTGGTCGGTCGGGAGTTTTTGGCGATTTGGCGATAGGCGTCGGCTTGATCCCAGCGAGGCAGGTCGCAGAGGTCGCCGCTGATGTAAATGTGGTGCCAGAGTTGGGTTGTGATCACGCAGGTCAGAGATTGATCCATCACAAAGCGTCGTGGGGTGATGGTCGGGATCGATGTCTGGAGACGTCTCTGGCGAGCGATTTTGGCCGGGTCAAAGTAGCCAGTCTTACGAATGGATTCTTCGGACAAAAGCTGGTCCACCCACGGAGGACGCAGGTCGCCGAGGAAGCTGTCTGAACGATTGGCCCGGAACATGGTTTTCTTGCGATTGGCAATCTTGGTCGGCAGGGTTTTGGCCGCCACTTGCCGCAACAGCCATTTGTCGATCCGGCCATTGAGCTTGTACTTGGGATGGATGGTGGCACAGAATTCGACCACTTTGTCGTCGAGGATCGGATAGCGGCCTTCGACCGATGCGTTCATCGTCACACGGTCGCCTTTAGCGTGTAGCAACATGCCTGCCAGCATCACCTTATAGCCGACATAAAGCGACTGGTTCAGCCAGTTCCACTTACCGAATCGCTCATTGGGGAGATTGAGATCTTCGTAAGGGTTGTAGCCGTCGAGTTCCTGCCACATACGCTCGCCGTAAAGCAGGCTTCGACCCTGCCCGAGCCAGTCGTATAAGTCTTGTTGGGCTGTACGTTTGCCAAAAATCGGGAATCGGTCGGGGCGGGCACGGCGGTCGCCGTCGATCATGCCCAGAATGCCTTGGCGGAGCAGGGCAGGGATGGCGGAACCGAACCGTTTGCGGAATTTTTCGCGAGCGGTGCCTGACTTGAACCAGGCATAGCCAGCCAGAGCTTCGTCAGCCCCTTCGCCGGTCAGAACCACCTTGTTACCGGAATCATGAACGGATTGGGCGAGTCGCAAAAGGCAGCCGGCGGAGGTGTCGAGGATCGGCATTTCAGCGGCCCTGATCAGCTCAGGAATCGACGCTGCGATGTCCTTTTTCTCCATCGTAACCATTGTCAGGGGCGAGCCTAAGGCAGCGGCGGCTTCGATGGCCTTTTCGCGTTCGTCAGGGCCAGCTTTTTCGAGGGCGATGGTGTAGGAGTCGACAGGCCCTCCACGCTCTTTGGTGGCCAGGCCGAGAATCACTGTGGAATCGAGTCCACCAGAGATATAGCTGGCCACAGGCACATCGCCACGCAGACGGATGTTGGTGGCTCTTGAGAGCAATCGTTCGAGTTCGTCGACCAGAATCGAAGGGTCAGCGGCGACTCGTTCCTGACCATCGTCAGGGAAGTCGAGATCCCAGTATTTATGGGTCTCGATCTTGCCATCTTTCACTTTTAGAAAGTGGCCTGGAGCGATTCCCTGAATACCTTCAAACGGAGTTTGGGATGGTGTGGCGCTGAAGAAATTGAAGAAGTAGTCGAGGCCTTTGACATTCGGTCTGGCCGTAACAAGGCCTGATGCCAGAATGGCTTTGATTTCTGAGCCCCAGATCAGCCAACCATCGGCGACTGCATAGAACAGAGGGCAGATTCCAACCCTGTCCCGGCCAAGGATCAAGGTGCGGTTGTCTCGGTCGTAAAGGCTGACTCCGAACTGACCTCGGGCATGGTCGAACATGCCGGGGCCGTGGTCTTCGTAAAGGTGGACCCAGGCTTCGGTGTCGCAGCGTGTGGCGAGGTGATGTCCTTTGGAGAGCAGGGTTTGGCGAATCTCGGGATACTCGAAAATTTCGCCATTGAAAGCGACCCAGATCCGGCCATTTTCGTTCGAGATCGGTTGGTGACCACCCGCGAGGTCGACGATCGAGAGCCGGCGGGCTCCGAGGGCCACTCCTGGCTCGATGTGAATGCCTTCATCATCTGGGCCACGGTGCGTAATTGCGCCGGTCATGGCCAGCAGTCGAGTTGTGTCAAACACTCGTTGTCCGGTCAGGTCGAACGCGCCTGCAATTCCACACATCGTTATGTTGCCCATTCTGGCTGAAGCAGTTATGGAACATTTGATCAGAACGAGGCGATCACTCGCCATCACCCACCCACGTCCCGAATATTCCTCTACCAATCTAACCCATACAAATTGACGCGGATGAAAAGTCGAAGTTTAGGGACGCGTTGGTCGTGTGGATTGTATGGAGCTTAGCGATTCCAGAAGGGGCAGGGCTTTGATGGAAGCGATTTAAAAGCAGAAAATAAGATCAGAAATCAGGCGGAGTTCGCTGAGGGCTGGGCTGAAGCCGCCTGGAACTGATCGGGATGACCAGATAGGTTGCTGCGATGCCCGCAGAGACGCCGCCGATGTGAGCCAGATAGGCGACTCCGCCAGTTTTTCCAAGTCGATCCAGTTCATAAAGTCCTAATGTAAATTGACTTACGATCCAGAATCCAATGACGAGGAAGGCGGGTAGGTCGGTTGGGAAATAGAGGATGAATACGCGGATTGGATTCATCGGATAGAGGATCAGATAGGCTCCCATGACACCTGCGACAGCGCCTGAGGCGCCGAGGATTGGGATCATGGAATCGGGAGAGGCGATGGACTGGATCAGGAACCCGACGACACCGGCGGTGAGGTAGAGGAGGAGGTAGCCCATCCAGCCGAACGATTCTTCGACATTGTCGCCGAAAATCCAGAGGAAGAGCATGTTCCCAAGCAGGTGCATGGGGCTACCGTGCATGAACATGGCGGTGAGGAGAGTGGACCAGACGGGGAGTTCAGTGGGATGATGTTGAAAAGCAGGATCGAAATAAACCTCTCCCGGAGCATTCTGGATCGGAATTTCCAGGTCATTTCCGTCGGGCATACGAGCCGTCAACTGATGTGGTGGGCCGCTCAGATCCCGGCCATTTGTAAGTTCGTAAGGTGTTACAGAATGGGCGTTCGTGAACGATTGTCCCTGGCTGATCTGAATGATATAGAAGAGGACATTGGCGAGGATCAGGGCATAGGTCACCCAGGGGGTATTTTTGGTGGGTTGATAGTCACCGATGGGAATGACCATGATGGTTTTTGGGGTGCCTCAGAAAAAAAGATTCTGGAGAGATGCGAGATCCATACGACTAGCATATCGTTGGAAAGGTGAACTATTCAAGGTGTTGTAGAGTGGAGTGTTTGGAATAATCAGGCTGAATCTGAGTGGAACTCACTTGCGTTAGGAAATTGAGTGTGGTATTGTCTTACACTTCAAAGGTTGCCCGGAAACAGCGGATTTTCATGCTGGAATGATCCGATATAGTTCTGGCGTGTGATCACGCTGGCGGTGGGCCCCTGGGTCAGTTGTAACGGACTGGTCGATAAAACGATGTCAAAGATCAAAGCAAAAACGCACAAGGGCATCAAGAAGCGGTTCAAAGTAACCGCTACAGGCAAGATCAAGCACAAACGTGCAGGATCTTCGCACCTGAACAGCCACAAGAGCGGCAAACAGATTCGCCGTCTGCGTAAGAAACCAACGCTGAAGATGACTGCTGAGGCACGTCGGATGCGGTTTGGTCTACTCAAAGAACGAAGTGCCACGATGGCTCGCAAGCGAGCTGAAGGCATTCTGGTGGAAGTGGTTGTCGAAGAGCAGGCCACGGAAGTCTAAGTCTCGACAACCTGCATCAATACAATCTTCACGTAAGTCTATACAAGGTGATGGTTAGAACATGAGAGCCAAGAGTGGTGTGCCCCGACGCAGGGCCCGGAACCGTCTGTTTAAAGCAACCAAGGGTTATGTTGGCGGTCGCCGTCGCCTTCTGAAATCTGCCAAGGAAACCCTGCTTCGTGCAGGTGTATTCGCCTTCCGTGATCGTAAGGTGAAGAAGCGATTATTCCGCCGTATGTGGATCATTCGGATCTCTGCCGCAGCTGAAATGCGTGGCATGCGTTACAGCCAACTGATCAACGGCCTGAAAAAGGCTGGGATCTGTCTGGACCGCAAGAGCCTCTCTGAACTGGCGATTCATGATACAGCCGTTTTTGACCAGATCTTTGGTCAAGCCAAGGCTGCTCTCGGCGCCGCCTGATTCCTTCTTCTAGCGGTCTTTGTGAATCACGACCGGTTGGCTGATCCAGTGGGATTGGTTCACCGGTCGATTTTTTTCATCCCCCTCAGACACTCCCTTCGGCATACATCGATGAGCTCTACAAGCAACGAAACCACAGCTGCCCTGGCGGAATTGGATCGTCTGGAATCTGAGGGCCTCACAGCCTTTGAGACTCTTACTAGTATTCCTGACTGGGAAGCCGCCCGTGTTGTCTTTTTAGGTCTTAAGCAAGGTCGCCTGAAGGTGGCTCAGGAAGCTCTCAAGACTTTGCCAGGGCCTGACAGGAAGATTTACGGCCAGCGATTTAATGCCGTAAAGACTGCCTTGGAAGTGGCTTGTGAGACAGCCAAGACGAAGCTCGATCAATCGGTTGTAAAAACGGCTGTGATTGGTGAAGACCTGACCGTTCCTGGAACCGCTCGCGGGTTTGGGCGTAGGCATCCGTTGACTCAGACCTCTGAGGAGCTGATCGATATTTTTGGCAGGATGGGTTTTGAGCTGGCTCGTGGGCCTGAAATTGAAGACACTTTTCACAACTTTGAAGCCCTGAACATTCCTGCCGATCATCCGGCACGGGAGCCGCTCGATAATTTCTATCTCACACCCAAAACACTACTTAGAAGTCAAACGAGCACGGTTCAGATTCGCGTGATGGAGGCCACCAAGCCCCCGATTCGCGTGGTGGCGCTTGGTCGTGTCTATCGACCTGACGCTGTGGATGCGACTCACTCATTCATGTTCCACCAGATCGAAGGGCTTTATGTCGATCGCGGTGTGACCATGGCCAACCTGAAAAGTACACTTCGCCAGTTCGCCAAATCCTATCTTGGGCAGGATGTGACTGTTCGGTTTCGTCCCTCGTTCTTCCCGTTCACAGAACCGTCTGTCGAAGTGGATATGATGTGGGATAGTTCCGGCCGCTGGGTGGAAATGGGCGGGGCTGGCATGGTCGACCCAAATGTCTTAAAGGCTGTGGGTTATGATCCTGATGAAGTGAGTGGATTCGCATTCGGACTGGGCATTGAGCGGCTCTGTATGAGACGCCACGGGATTGACGACATCCGTCCTTTCTATCAAAATGATGTTAGATTTCTGAGTCAGTTCTGACCAGATTCGTCGACGCCAATTGTGTGATACCACAGGATCGACGCCGAGCTTTACAGACCTCATCCTCGAATAGCTTCGAAAATTCTGTTCCAGAAAGCGAGAGGGCGTCATGAGCGTTGAAATCACGATGATACATATCGAGACCACTCCTGAGAGTGGCTCCATAAGAGCTTACCACCGCGACTTTCCAGAGATTCGGGCACACGGTTCGACTAACCTCGAAGCCGCTACACTGCTTGGCCATCAGTTGACCCGGGCACTCGATTCAGCTTTGACAGAATGGCGCCGTAACTCGATGGAAGCGGCGATTGCCGATGCTCAGGCGTATGTCAAGTCGATTGCTGCTCAAGCATAATCGTTGTCATAGATTCTCGTCCTCTCCTGATTTATTTGCCTGTGGTGATGCTGATTTGCGACCCACAGGTTAAACCATGCTCTTTTAAGATCACGATTCACCATGATTGTCAGTTGGAACTGGTTGTCGGAATATCTGCGTCTGGAAATGCCGGTCGATCAACTCACAGAGAAACTTGCTCTGTCGGGCCTCAACCATGAATCCACTGAGGACGTGGGTGGAGACCTGGCGATCGACCTGGAAGTGACAAGCAACCGCCCGGACTGTTTGAACCATCTGGGGATCGCTCGAGAAATTGGAGTTCTTTTCGACCTGCCGGTAAAGTGGCACGACCCACTTCCGAAATTGCCCAAATCAGCCAAACTGGTCACCAGTCTGACACAGGTGGAAAATCTTGAACCAGCTCTATGCTCACACTTTACAGCAAGAGTAGTGACGGGAGCATCGGTCAAGGAGAGCCCCTGGTGGCTACGCAAACGGTTGGAGACGTTGGGCGTCAGGCCGATCTCAAATATTGTGGACATCACGAATTACGTTCTGTTTGAGTCCGGTCAACCGCTGCACGCTTATGATTTGTCGAAACTGACTGAACACCGCTTGGTGATTCGCAAGGCGATAGCGGGAGAAGAATTGGTCGCGATCAACGGCAAGACCTATAAACTTCAGCCAAATATGTTGGTCATTGCCGATGCCAAAGGGCCT
>CAMBZY010000071.1 GCA_945872325.1 Candidatus Kuenenia stuttgartensis
CTGACCGACATGAGCATGATGTCCACCAGACCCTGGTGGGTGATCTTACGCATGAGGTCGCGATATTCTTCGATCGACCGAAACCGGGTTTCACCGGCATGAGCTTCCGGACTCTTGCCGGGCGAGCCGATGCCGAACGCCATGTCGGCGTCCTTGGCGTCGGCCAGAATGAAGACGTCAGAGTCCGGATTCTGGGCCAGTTGGGCCAGCTTCTGATCGAGCGATTTAACGGCCACTGTTATAGCCTCCACCTGAAATCGTAACGCGAGGCTTGTTGCCGCCCGACGCTCCGGATTGAGTCACTTTGGAAGCCGCCGTTGTGGATGATCCCGATGAAGGTTTGGCCACGATCGAAGCCCCGCCCGAGATCGGCTTGCGAGCGTCAGGGAACGTCTTCAAAACGTCTCCAATCGTGCCCTTCAGAACATCGCCCGACTGCTTCAGGGCCGTCAGTTCCTTAGGCGTTAGAGCAATTTCCACCGTTCCACGAACACCGCCGGCACCGACGATGGATGGAACACTCAGGGCCACGTCGCTGATTCCATAAGCACCGTTCAGAACAGTGGCTACAGGCAGAATCCGGCGCGAATCCTGAGCCACGGCGTGAATCACTTCGCGGATCGAAATGCCTACGGCGAACCCGGCACCACCCTTGAGCTTGATCACTTCCGCGCCGCTTCCGCGGGTGCGTTTGAAAAGCTCTTCGGCCTTCTGATTTGACCAGCCGGGGAACTTGTCGAGCGGTAGTCCGGCGGCCTGGGCCACGGACCACGCTGGTACCATGCTCTCGCCGTGCTCTCCGTAAATCGTTGCCGTAACTTGCGTTGGAGGCAGGTTCAGGTCGGCGGCGATCAAGCTCCGGAATCGAGCGGAATCAAGCATGGTCCCCAGCCCGATGACTTGCCCGGCGGGCAGGTTCAGGCGTTTCTGGGCGAAGTAAGTCAGGATGTCCACAGGATTCGAGACCACTACCAGAACTACGCCCGGCTTGGTTCCGGCTGCGTGGATCTGGTTGAGGATGTTCAGGAAGAGTTCCGTGTTGCGGTTGATCAAATCCAGGCGCGATTCGTCGGGCTTGCGCCTCAGGCCGGCAGTGATCAGAATAATGTCCGACTTGGGAATGGCTTCGTAGCCAGCGGCCTGAATCCTCTGATCGGCCACGAGGGACGATCCATGAAGGATGTCGAGAGCCTCGCCTTTGACCTTGTCGCCGAGGTCGATCAGCGACATCTCACTGACCACTCCGCCGCACTGAAGGGCGAAGGCAGCGCTTGAGCCGACCAGTCCACCACCACCAATAATACTGACGTGCATTTGAATTCTCTCCTATTGTCAGGCTGATCCTGTGATAATTTAAGCGATCAGCGAGCAGCTTTCAGGGCCGCCATGACTTGATCGGTAACGGTGCTGACCAAAGTATTGAACTGCTCGGAGCTGAGTGCCGGAGCAGCTGCGGGAGCCGCGGTGACAGGTGCCCCGCCGCCGGTGATGGACTTCACCACGGCGTCAACCAGGGCGTCGGTCGATGCGCTTGGGGCAGCATGGGCTGCCAGCTCGGCCTGCTGACGCGGGTGCAGGAAGGCGTGTGGCTCAGGTGAAAATTCGTTGTAGCCCTTCTGAAACAGGCTATTGGCGCACAGGTCGCAATTTTCCAGGCCTTTTTCGAGACGCACATCGCGAATGCCCAGATTTGGCTTGATCTTGATCAGTTCGGCGGCTTTGGCGTCGGAGTAGTACTCGACACGGCCCAACTGCTTGGTCAGGATCAGGATCCGGCAATAAGCGTCGATAATCTCGGTCTTAAAATAAGCGTCCATCAGGTCGGAACCGGCGGTCACGGTGCCGTGATTGGCCAACAGGATGGTGTCCGTGTCCTTGATGTACGGAATGATCGTATCAGCAAAGGTTTGAGTGCCGGGAGTCTCATAAGGGGCAATCGCCACCTCTCCCAGAAACACCTCAAACTCTGGCATGGTGCACTTCGGGATCGGCTCGTGGGCCACGGCAAAGGCGGTGGCGTGGGGCGGGTGGCAGTGCACGACGGAACGCACGTCGGGGCGTGTTTTCATGATGGTCAGGTGCATCAGAATTTCGCTGGAACGCTTGCGCTTGCCAGAAATCTGCTTGCCTTCCATATCCACGATACAGAGGTCGTCGGGCTTCATGTAGCCCTTACTCACGCGGGTCGGGGTGCAAAGGACGCGGTTTTCGTCGAGCCGAAACGAGATGTTCCCGTCGTTGGCGGCGGCGAAGCCCTTGTTATAGATCCGGCGACCAATCTCGCACATTTCCTCGCGAAGTTTCCACTCGTTGAAGTTGCCAGCGTTGTATGCCATCTGTCGCTCTCCTGTATATGAATCTGGTCAAATGAGCTGTCAGTGATTTGTGATACGGAATGGTCGATTCGATAGGTGATGATCTATAGATGCAGGTGATCGAGAATGCAGGCGCAATAGGCGTCAATCGGGGGCTTTTCCTTACCGAACGGGTTGGCCGCTTCGCCACCTTCGGAAAGGCCAATCAAGTCGCCCGGGCGGGCCCCCAACTGGTCGAACGCCACAAGTTCTTCGCCACGTTCGGCTGAGCCTTCCTGCAAGGCCTTGCGGGTCATGGGCCTGACGATGATCCAGGCACCCGGCTTCAGAGATCGGTGAGGCTTGGCCAAAGTGACCCGGCCCACCACTTCAGCAATTCTCATGGCTGAGCCTCCTTGCCCAGTTGGCCCGTCATCAGCAATTGCGGAACCGGCAACACACCAAGCCTGCGCCAGGTATGAAAAATTTGTCTTGCTTCATGGATCGGCAGTTTGGCAGGCTCAACCACAATGCATTGTGGAGCAAATTGTTGAGCCACCCGCTCCACCTCAAGCGATGTACGAACCTCAGTCGCCCGCAAACCCGCCTGATTCAGTCGCCAAACCGTGATGCAAGCCACCTCGGCCAATATTGCCAAATGCCGATGAGGCTTATCGTTAAGCCAGGCTAAAGACGTTTCCAGCCCAGGGCCAGTCAAGTCCCAACCCTCGCCCGATCGGCCCGCCAGAGTGGATTCCACAGCCAATGCCTGAGCACTACCCGAGATTCTCAAAACAGCCCATTCACCGTGGTTCAGGCCGCCTTGAACAGGCCAGTTTGAAGCACCCGCCCATCGCAGCCCGATTCCCTTTTTCTTGAGAATCTCGCGAGCCAATGGAGTGATCACCGTCTTGGGCGATACCGCCAATTCGCGAACAGTGGACGGAATCTCGAACACATGGCGTTCCAGTAAAAGTGATCCACTGAAAGCATGCACCGAATGATCCGTAACGGCGATGTTTTTGACTTCAGACTGCCGTGAAACCGTCGGCGGAGTGGATCCATTCGACCCACCTGCCGCAGGCTTTGGCGACGACATCTCGCG
Source organism: Candidatus Kuenenia stuttgartensis (assembly GCA_945872325.1). GTDB lineage: Bacteria > Planctomycetota > Planctomycetia > Isosphaerales > Isosphaeraceae > QWQI01. The sequence goes on from CAMBZY010000071.1 coordinate 3,400, forward strand.
CAGAACGGCCATCACAGCGGCAGCCACCTGGGCAGGCGTTGTCTGGTCAGAGGTCATCGGGATTGGTGGCCATGCCGAGGCTAGGTTGTTCATTGGCCCTCGTCCGGCAGGGCCAGGACACTCCATCGGCCCGGCGTGTTTCGGCCCAACTGGCTTTGAAGCAAGGCTCCGTCAGAGGTGATGATCACCTGCTGGCCACGCCCTGCCCCGAGCCGGTCAAAGACCAGAACTGGCTCGCCGTCGTCCTGTCCGCTGGCTGTCACTGGCTGAACAACCAGCATCCTCTGCCCTTCAAAAGAAGGGTGCTTGATGGTGGCCGTTGCTGATCCCAGGACCAAACCTAACTGCATGATGGACAGAGCCTTCCCGAAGATGTGTGAGACTGTCAGAACCTGATTGGACCGTTCAGACCAACCCGATTAAGAGATGAACCGCATGGCTCCGACCACTGTGGTGCGGCGTCGGCGTGTAAAGGTGCGGGGAATCGTGATGCCCTCACCCGTTGGACCAGCAATCGAGAAAGATGCCTGCCCTGCCCCGCCCAGACCAAGACCATCCGTGCTAGGCCCATTGATCACGAAAATCGTGCATTCCATGGCCTTGCCCATCTTGGTCATCACCTCGGTATCGCGTGAGTGCAGAATGGCCGTGTGGCCGTATCCATGCTCACTGGCCTTGGCCAAAGTGATCGCTCTGTCTACGTTCGAAACGCGAACGAATGGGACAAACGGCATCATCTGCTCGGTTTGCACAAACGGATGATCTTCACCCGTCTCTCCATAAAGCAACTGGGTTCCAGCAGGAACGCTGAACCCGGCAGCTGAGGCCAGCACGGCTGGATCCTTGCCGATCAAGTCTTTGTTCAAGTGCGGCTTGCCGTCAGAACCCACAGGGAAAGCGGCTGTGGTCAGGGCTTGAACTTGCTGGTGACTCAGACGATATCCACCATGGCGGCTCATGGCTTCCATCAACTTGTCAAAAATCTCAGCCACGGCGAAAACCTGCTTCTCGCCAATACAGAGCAAGTTGTTGTCGTAGCTGGCGCCTTTGATGATCCCGGCAGCGGCTCGTTCGAGGTCGGCTGTGGCGTCCACCACAACCGGTGGATTACCAGGTCCAGCCACAATCGCCCGCTTCTTGCTGGCCAAAGCTGCACGGGCCACCATGGGTCCGCCTGTGACCACCAGCAGAGAAACTCCACGATGGTCGAACAAGGCCTGAGCCGATTCGAGTGTCGGTGGGTCGATAATCGTCAGCAGGTTATCGATACCAATCGCCTTGCGAATCGCAGCATTGAACCGGCGAACCCCCTCGGCAGCAATTCTGGAGCCTGACGGGTGGGCGTTAAAAACCACCGTGTTGCCAGCGGCCAGCATGTTGATGCCGTTACAGGCCAGTGTCGGAAGGCTGTGCGTAACAGGTGTTATGGCACCAATCACACCAAATGGAGCGTATTCCGTGAGGGCCACACCCAGGTCGCCAGACTCGACATCAGGCTTGATGTCTTCCACGCCCTGAACGATCTGAATGATGGCGTTGAGCTTCTCAATCTTGTGATCGATCCGCCCCACCTTGGTCTCTTCCAGCTCGAGCCGGGCCAGCTCTTCAGCCTGCTCCTTGCAGATCGAGCGAATCAATTCCGTAGCGGTCTTGCGATCCGCCATCGGACGCTTCTTGAATTCCAGAAACGCTTCTGTGGAAGCCGCCACAGCTTCATCGGCGGTCTGGAACACGCCCAGTCGGTCGGGCTTGGTCACTCCGCCGATGTTCGCTGCATTCACAGGCCCCATCTGAGACAAAACTTCCTGGACCAGGCTACGAATGAGATCCGGATTGATTTGCATGATCCTGTTCACTTTCCGTCTTTTTTTATTTGATTGCGTTCAAGGTCTGTCAGTGATTCAATTTTCAGGGACGTCTCAAAAGGCTCAGAAGTGGAGCCTCCCAGTTCAATCATCCTTGCCGTCTGCAAAAATGATCCGCCCCTCGACATCCACTTGATCCACCAGGCCGATCACCACAGCGTCGATCGGCAATTTGTCCGTTTCCGGAGTCAGTCGGGCACTTGAGCCCTGACACAAAAGGACCATCTGCCCTACCCCGGCACCCAGCGGGTCGACCGTCACAAACGTTCGACCGGTGGGGATCAACTTGTCCCTGTTCGTCGGATCAAGCCGATAGGGCTCGACCAACAGCAGTTTGTGGCCGGTCATCGTGGCGACCTTTTGCGTGGCAACGACGGAACCGAGTACTTTGGCCACAAACATGCGTCTTGATCCTTAGATTGAGCGAGTCATTAAGACTTGGCCGAGGCCAGTAAATCGCGGGTCTGACGAGCCACAATCAGCTCTTCGTTGGTCGGAACGGTCCAGATCTGAACCCTCGAGCCTTCCGCTGAGAGTTGGCTCTCGCCTTTGGCTGTCGCATTCTTCGTCAGGTCAAGTTCGATTCCGAACCAGCCCAGATCACGACAGACACCCTCGCGAACAACGGTCGAATTTTCGCCGATTCCGCCCGTAAAGACGATCGCATCCGCACCGCCCAGAGCCACCAGGAACGAGCCCAGATAGCGTCGGATATCGGTGATGAAAACGTCCAGAGCCAGCTTCGCCTGAACATCGCCCTTGGCCGCTGCATTCTCAATATCACGCAGGTCGTTCAAGCCACAAATGCCCAGCAAACCTGACTTTTCAGCCAAAGTATGAAGCACTTGTTCCAGTGACTGACCGGTTTCACGCAGCACCACAGGCAGAGCGAAAACGTCGATATCACCGACACGGTTGTTATGAGGCAGCCCCGATTGAGGGCTCATCCCCAGGCTACAACCCTGACTTTTCCCGCTGTCGATCGCGGCCAGACTGTTCGATCCACCAAGGTGACAGGAAATGATTTTGGCATCATTCCGGCCCAGAATTTCAGCCATTCGTGTGGCGATGTAGCGGTGACTTGCCCCATGGAAGCCGTGCCGCTTGATCCCAAACTTGGTGGCCCATTCTTCAGGAATTGCATATCGCTTGGAAGACTCGGGGATGGACTGGTGAAAGTCCGTCTCAAAGGCTGCCACTAGCGGTATTTCAGGTAGTTTCTCAGCCAGCAGTCGCATGGCTTTTGTGTAGGGTGGATTATGGGCTGGACAGACATCGGCATAAGCCTCCATCGCCTCCAGCACAGCACCATCAACCCGAACAACGCCACTCAAATGCTTGGCATGAACGGCTTTGAAGCCGATGGCCGCCACCTCGTCCGCCGATTTCAAAACACCCGTGGCCGGGTCGGTCAGTTGCTCCAGGCACATCCGCACAGCCACTCCGTGATCGGGCACGGCAGCTTCGCGGGTTTGAGGCCCGCTTGGGAGGTGTACAGTGCAAGGAGAACTGGCCGCGCCGATACGTTCAACGGCGCCACGGGCAAGCACGGGTTCAGCCGGGTCAGACAGGTCAAAAAGCCTGTATTTGAAGCTGGTGGAACCGAGGTTGGCGACTAGGATTTTCACGACGTGGCTGCTCCCAGGAAGACAGGCAGCAGGGCATCGTCAGGCCGGGGGATCACATGGGCCGCCTTCAGCTCGCCCAGCCGAGAAGCCGCTTCAGCAGCAGCCTCCACAGCAGCACGAACGCTGGAAACGTCGCCTGAAATCACCACCGCCACAATGCCACCGTCGAGCTTCAAAACACCGCTGATCGTCTTGACGTTGGCCGCTTTCAGGGCCGCATCAACAGCATTCAGCAGGGCCACAAGCCCAAGGGTCTCAATCAGACCAATTGCAGGATTCATCTAGGTCGGCTCCCTTTTTAATGAAGGCTATCAGCCGACGTACATTTTCAGAACAGCTGGATCGGGACGTGGAATCACGTGAGCGCTCATCAGCTCTCCCACGCGGCTGGCAGCTTCAGCGCCGGCTTCGACAGCCGCGCGAACGCTTCCAACATCGCCTTGAACCAGAGTCGCCACGAATCCACCACCCACCTGGACCCGGCCCACGATGGAGACGTTCGCAGCTTTCAGCATGGCGTCGGTTCCTTCCAGAACCCCAACCAGGCCTTTGGTTTCAATGATTCCAAGGGCATCGCCCGAAACGGCCTTGGCCGTTGTTTTCGCAGGTACAGTTGCCATATCTATGCGGGCTCCCTGATTAGGCTTTCTTGAACGGAAGAATGCTGGCCAGGTCGCCATGAGGGCGAGGAATGACCTGTACGCTGACCACTTCGCCGATCCGTCCGGCAGCAGCAGCACCGGCGTCTACAGCCGCTTTCACAGCCGCAACATCGCCCACGACGAATGCCGTGACGAGGCCGCTACCGACTTTATCCCAGCCGACCAGCTCCACATTCGCTGCCTTCAGCATGGCGTCGCTGGCTTCGACAAGAGCCACAAAACCCTTGCATTCAATCATTCCCAACGCTTCCATCGGTGCCGTTGCCATTTTCTCTATCTCCCAGGTTTCACGAGGAATACGGAAAACTCATCCTGATCACAACTCGTTCTTAAGCCCGCTGGAGCACAACTCCGGCGAACCTTTTTCAAACTGCCAGTTAAAAAGCCTTTTAAGGCTTCACCAGCGTGACTTTATGTGCGTTTGACAGGTTCGAGGCATTCCCCTCGTCCGTATCAATATGCACTTCCATCTTCCAACTAGGATTGATCCGCACCAAAAGCCCCTCCAAAGTGGTCGGGCAATCGCTCTCAATGCGTAAGTTCATACGATCGCCAGCTTTGACTCCATAGTAAGCCGCGTCCTTGTCAGACATGTGCACGTGCCGCTCAGCCCGAATCACACCCTCAGGCAGCTCGATCGAACCCTTCGGCCCGACCATCAAACAGCCCGGTGTGCCAGCAATGCTGCCCGACATCCGCACCGGTGCATCAATGCCCAGACTGATGGCGTCCGTAAATGCCAGCTCAAGCTGATTGAAATCCCGGCATGGGCCAAGGATACGCACGTTCGGTAAAAGTCTTTGACGAGGCCCCACGATCGAGACCGTCTCATTGGCCGCAAAATCTGTATCCTGATACAACTTCTTCATGGCCGTAAGTTTATAGCCGGGTCCGAACAGGATATCCACAGCCGCCTGATTCAAGTGGCAGTGCCGGGCCGAAATGTTCACCACCAGGTTCGGCTTGTGGCCCGTCGGTTGTGCCGATGCGCCGAAACTTCGTTCCAGGCTCTGGCGAACCAGTCTTTCCACCTGATCGCGTGCGATCACTCCTGCGCTCATAAAATCAGATCCCCCTGTTGGTCGCCACGCTCGTCGTCATTTCGTTCGTCACCATTGAGGCTTGCACAAGCTCCACGCCCGACCGCCTCAACATCTGCCTCTGCTCATTCGTCAGACCGTTATCTGTCACCAGTCGACCGATTTCATTCAAACCACACAGCCGGGACAGGGAAAGTTTGCCGAACTTCGTTTGATCGGCCACCACCACCACATCCTGAGCCACAGCCATCATTTGTCTCTGTGTATCGACCAAAATTGTGTTCGAGTTATAGATCCCGTCAGGCATGATCCCTGCAGCACCCAAAAACACGTACCTCACCCGAAGACTTGCCAGAGCCGCAATCGCCATGGGCCCCATCGCCACACCCGTCCTCGGATAAACATATCCACCGACCAGTACCAAATCTGTCCCTGGATGCCCCGCCACCATCGCCGCTATCGGCAAGCTATTGGTTACCACCTGTAAAGGCCGGCCACACAGGGCCCTCGCCACCTCCAGGGTGGTCGTCCCACCATCCAGCAACACACTCTCTCCATCCGCCACCAGCGCCGCTGCCGCTCGACCAATCATCCGCTTCTCAGCCGCCATCGAGCCCGCCCGGTCTTCCAAAGCAGGCATTGTTCGCAACTCTGCCGAACAAAACGCCCCACCATGAGTCCGCCGGGCCAACCCAGCCTGATCCAACGCATCCAAGTCCCGTCTGACTGTCGATTCCGATACGCCAAGAGTGCTCACCAATTCCGACAAGGTCGCAAAACCTCGGGCATTGATCAGTTCCAAAAGCTCCTGACGACGTTTATCTATCATCAAACGATCAAGACCCCTGACTGGTTTCTATCAAAATCTATCACGCAAACGGTCGACTTGGCAAGTGCCCGTCACTCTTTATTTTGTAAATCCGTTGTATTGTGCCCATTTTCCATCATGAGCCGCCTTCCCTTTTCCAAGCCGCATCTTGCGACCGGACTGTCCCTTAATCCACAATATCGGCAAACAAGCCTCTACAGGATGAACCAACTATGCCGGAATTGCCCGAAGTGGAAACGATGGTGCGGGGCCTGCGGCCTGCAATGCTCGGATCCACCATCCTCCAGATCGAACTCCTTGACCACTTCATGCTCCATGGAGGAAGCCCGGATCAAATCACACAATCCCTGACCAATCAGAAGGTTCTGGCAATCCACCGGCGCGGCAAGTGGGTCCTGATCGAAGTCGAAACCGGCCCTGTTCTAGTCATCGAACCCCGCATGACCGGCGGATTCTGGCTCGTCACCCCCGATCGCCCCAACCAGGCCCGCCTGATTTTTCATGTCAGCGTTACACCTTATAAAATCTGGTTCTGCGACACCCG
>CAMBZY010000072.1 GCA_945872325.1 Candidatus Kuenenia stuttgartensis
CCGGGGCTAGCGCCAAGGCCGGCTAGGTAAATCCAAAACCGTTTGTATGGAGACGATTACGCACTTCAAATCCAACCGGGGCTAGCGCCAAGGCCGGCTAGGTAAATCCAAAACCGTTTGTATGGAGACGATTACGCACTTCAAATCCAACCGGGGCTAGCGCCAAGACCGGCTAGGTCAATCCAAAACCATTTGGATAGAGACGGTTACGCTCTTCAAAACCAACCGGGGCTAGCGCCAAGACCGGCCAGGTAAATCCAAAACCGTTTGAATAGAAAAGGTTACGCACTTCAGAACCAACTGGGGATTGTCTCAATCTTTCTCGCTGATCTCGATCGGGTCCGAAGAAATAGATTTTTCCATGCCAGACTTATTGGATATGCGGGTGGGATTCATCCCACCCTACACATACATCGCAACCTGTTTCATTCAAACATGTTATACGATTATTACGAAACAGATTAGTGCTGACCAGGGAAATCGGTTTAGATTTAGACATGAGGAGACGCATGACTAAAGCCTCAAGAATCCGTCAGGATTTCTATGAAATTCTGATGAAGTTTCCCGTCCGATGAGTTATCGTAAATGCCTGACTGCCAGCACACTCAGGGATATTCCGCTTTCGACTCGACATCCACTGCAACGACGACGCTTGGAGTTCTTCAACTGCTATGAGTTTTCAGCCATCATTCCGTAAATGGTTTGTCCTGCTTGGCTTATCAGCCTCAGTCACATGCCTCGGCCTGACACACGCCCATCAGCCACCAGCCACAAAAGATCAGCCTAAGTCTGAGTCCAAAACCGAGACTCCAAAGGCCAAGGCGACCGACGATATCACCTCAAAAATCCGTGAAGAAGGCTTGAACAAGTCGCAGGTCATGAAGACCGTTCTTTATATGACGGAAGTGATTGGCCCCCGGCTGACCAATTCGCCAGGCCTCAAACGCGCTAACGAGTGGACCGCCAAAACCCTGACTGGATTTGGTCTCGAAAATGCCAAGCTCGAAGCCTGGGGGCCGTTCGGAACCGGCTGGACCCTGAAGCGATTCTCAGCTCAGGTAACCGACCCGCTTTGTATCCCCTTGATCGGTATTCCCAAAGCCTGGTCACCAAGCACCGAAGGCGTCGCCAAAGGCGATGTGGTTCACCTGGATGCCACCGATGAAAAGGGCCTCGAAAAATTCAAGGGCAAGCTCAAAGGCTCTATCGTTCTGATCGGTAATCCTCGAGAAGTCAAAGCCCTCTTTGAGGCTCCTGGCAAGCGTCATACCGATAAAGAGCTGTTGGCCATGGCCAATGCTCCTGAACCTGTTCAGGGCGGTGGTCGAAGCGGTCCACAAGGCAAAGCAGCCACGAAAAAGCCTGAGGAGCCAAAGAAATCCGCTGAGCCAGCGAAGACCAAGGACGCTGAAACCCGTGCCGCCGATGTCGTGGCCCGAGCCCGGGCAGGGATGTCATTTCCAAGCCGTCGCCTTCAATTCCTGCTGGATGAAGGTGCCGCCGTCATGCTCGAGACCAGTTTCAAAGGCGATGGTGGAACCTTATTTGTGCAATCCGCAAGTGTTCCGCAACCCGCTCCGGCACCTGGCTCAGAAGCTCCCGCCGGTGGTCGTGGAATGGGTCCTCGGGTGAATGCATATGATAAAAACGCTCCTAAAACGATCCCCCAAGTGGTGATCACTGTGGAGCATTTCAACCGTCTCGTACACATGCTGAAGGCTGGCGAGAAGCTCAAGGCTGAGATTGAAATTGCAGCTGAACTTCAAAAAGACGATCTCATGGGATACAACACGGTCGCGGAAATTCCGGGATCAGACCTCAAAGATGAAATCGTCATGCTTGGAGGCCACATGGATAGCTGGCACGGCGGCACAGGGGCTACCGATAACGCCGCTGGTTGTGCTGTGGGGATGGAAGCTGTTCGGATCATTAAGGCCCTTGGCCTGAAGCCTCGCCGGACGATCCGTATCGCTCTCTGGACCGGCGAAGAGCAGGGCCTTTTAGGCTCCAGAGCCTATGTTGGCCAGCAGTTCGGGAGCATACAAGGGGCTGGATCAGGCATGGATGGGATGTTCGCATCGTCCATGAATCCAACAGCTCCGATCATAAAAAAACCAGCCTACGACAAGTTCCAGGCCTATTTCAACCTGGACAACGGGACAGGCAAGATTCGCGGTGTCCACCTGCAAGGCAACGAGGCTGCCAGACCTCTATTCCGCAAATGGCTTCAACCGTTTGTTGATCTCGAAGCCACCACAATTACGGCGAATAATACAGGTGGGACCGATCACCAGTCTTACGACGCGATTGGCCTTCCCGGATTTCAATTCATTCAAGATGAAATTGAATACGACGAGCGCACGCACCACTCCAATATGGACGTCTACGACCGGCTTCAGGCAGACGACCTGAAACAGGCCTCGACAATCATGGCGTCGATCATTTGGAATGCCGCCAATATGGATGAACGATTCCCGCGTAAGCCAATGCGTCGGCCTCTTTTGACCGAAGCTGAAGCGAAGTCGAAAAAGCCGGAAACCCCTGCTGACAAAAAGGCTGAATCCACCGACGAATAAGCTGGGGATCCGTTTCAGAATCATCGGCCCTCTGCTAATCTTGGTAAATCCGGGATAGCAGTGGGCTGTATTATTGATTCATTTCTGGTTTGGAGTATAAGATTAATTAGATGGGGCTATGGCGATCGGGTGAACATCGGCTGAGTCAGTGCCCAACTAAATGTCACAAAAGATTTGATCGGTTCGCCATCAAGAAGCTCATATCAATCCACTGTCAACTACACATCCCGCATTCTGAATCAAGGCTATCTTAATGCATCATAGAATTCGTCAACGCGCTTTTACACTGATTGAGCTTCTGGTGGTCATCGCAATTATCGCCGTACTGATCTCTCTGCTATTACCAGCTGTCCAAAGTGCCCGCGAAGCTGCCAGGCGAGCCCAATGCGTGAATAATCTCAAGCAGATGGGGCTTGCCCTCCACAATTACGAGAGTACGGTCAAGGCCTATCCCATGGCCTGCGCCCTTAAAATTGGCATGATCGACGAAACATTCTCGGTTCACGCCCGTATTTTAACGTACATGGAGCAAGCGAATCTTGCGAACCAGATCAATTACAGCGTCAACTGGTCGATTCAAACAACGGTCGCCGAAACCAAGGTTCCAGGCTTTCTCTGCCCAAGCGAACAGAATACGAGTCAATATCCGACCGGTACAATTCGCCACTATCCAACCAGCTACGGCGCCCTCGGTGGGACCTGGCTGATGTGGGACCCAAACTCCAACAAAGTCGGCGACGGCATGTTTCTGGTCAACAAATGCGTGGCACCTGCCGAAATCATTGACGGACTGGCCAACACCGTGGCCTTCAGTGAAGTCAAAACGCAGTCTCCCGTGCTCCGAGACGGCGGTAACCCCAGCGGAGCCGACGTTCTGCCCCCAACCGCGCCCAACCAGATTGCAGCTTATGGAGGCAATTTTGACCCCTCGTTCGGCTTCTCCCAATGGGTCAATGGGCTTTATATCCATACGGGAATCAGCACGCTTTTCCCCCCCAATACTTTTGTCGGATACCAGACAGGTGGCCGAACCTACGATATCGGCTTCACCTCAAGCCGCCTCGGTATTACCACCAGCGGGCGTACTTATACAGCCTTCACCGCTCGCAGCTATCACCCGGGTGGTGTCAACACTTTGATGATGGACGGATCCGTCCGCTTCATAAAGAACAGTGTCAATCGGGACGTCTGGCGCGGCCTTGGGACTCGTAACGGTGGCGAAGTCATCAGCGCAGATGCCTATTAAAGCCCACTTTCTAAAATTTCGACACCGAAACGGCGGAGCATTTGCTTTGCCGTTTTTCTTTTCATTGGACCCTTGCCGAGAGGTCGCTTATACTCGTAATATACCTCCCTCCTTCGCATGCCTGGCGAATATACTGATGACGACTCAAATCTGCAAATATCTTCGACTTCTGGCTGACATTGTCGCCCTGTTTGTCGTCTCCTGGTGCGGTTCAGTCGTTACATCTAGAGCGGCTCAGCCGATCGACTTCGCTCGTGATATCCGGCCTATCTTAAGCAAATGCGTCGCCTGCCACGGACCTGCCAAACAGGAAAACGGGCTTCGGCTCGACAACGCGAAAGATGCAGCCAAACTCAAGGCCATCATCGCCGGCAAGCCTGAACTCTCTGGAGTGATCAAACGGGTGACATCGACTGATCCGGATCTGCGTATGCCCCCAGTCGAGACGGGCGAACCCCTGACAATCACGCAGATTGAAACCCTGCGCAAGTGGATCTCCGCCGGTGCAGAATTCTCGCCTCATTGGTCTTTTCAGCCTATCGCTGCAGTCAATCCGCCCAAAGTTACATCAAGCTGGATGATCAATGAAATCGATCCGTTTATAGTTGAAAGGTTGCAAAATCAACAGCTGACACCTTCGGAATTGGCCGACAAAGCGACCCTACTGCGTCGTACCAGCCTTGACCTGATCGGCCTCCCACCAACAGTTCACGAACTCACCATTTTTCTTAACGATAATCGCCCGGACGCTTACGAACGACAGGTGCGGCGTCTGCTCGCATCACCACATTATGGCGAGCGACAAGCCCGGAATTGGCTTGATCTGGCTCGATATGCCGACTCCAATGGATACACCATCGACGGCCCCCGCTCGATCTGGCCTTGGCGAGACTGGGTCATTAATGCATTGAATACCGATATGCCATTCGATCAATTCACCAAGGAACAACTGGCCGGCGATTTGATTCCCAAGGCAACATCGTCACAGATCCTCGCAACCGGATTTCATCGCAACACCGCTTTTAACGAAGAGGGTGGCACAGATCCCGAACAATTCCGAGTCGATCGAACCATCGACCGCACAAATACCACCGGAACTGTCTGGCTCGGACTCACCGTTGGCTGTGCACAATGCCACGACCATAAATATGACCCGATCCGCCAACGCGATTATTATCAGCTTTATGCGTATTTCAATCAGTCTGAAGAGCCTAAAATCAGTGTCAATTCCGATGAAGTCAATGCCCGTATCAAACTCCTCAAAAGCGAGCTGGCTGACCTTCAAAGTAAGGTCCCCAACGCCAAAGCGGCTGAGATACCCTCGAACGACACAATCAATCAATTCCGATTTGCCAGCGGGAATTACTTCCAGATTTCACCCGTTGTAAAAGCAAGTGCAGAATTCGCAACACTTAAAGCACAACCCGACTTTTCGATTCTCGCCTCAGGGCCATCCACACAAGCGGAAACGTATCAAATCCAGATCAAGTCTCCAATTGCTAAAGTCACAGCAATCAGGCTCGAAGCCCTGACAGATCCATCACTGCCTAAAACAGGGCCGGGAAGGGCTTCTAACGGCAATTTCGTACTCTCCAGATTTTCATTAAGCGTAAACGGCATTGAGACCCCCTTAAGCACGGCTGACGCTGATATTGAGCAGGACAAATACCCTGTCAAAGATGCAATACTCGGGCTCCCAAAACGCGGATGGTCGATCAATCCCGGGCCTTCCAGCAATTTAAATCAGCCTCGAACAGCAATTTTCAGGCTCGCCAAACCTCTTGCCGTCACACCTGATACCGAACTGATAGTCACACTGAAGTTTCCAGACAAACCCGCTGGATACCACCTCGGAAAATTCCGGTTATCAGTCACAGATGCTGCCAACGAGTTTCTGGACCTCCCGATCGAAGCCCAGAAAATTGTGACTTCAACATTGGCGCCCCTTGAAACGTCGCAAAAGCAGGCGTTTATGGATCTTGTCCAGCTCAAGTCCAAACAGGTCGATCCCAAAGCGGTTGCATTAAGGGACAAGATTCGCAAACTCGAAGAAACCACCACAAGCCTTGCGATATCAGAGACCGATAAACTTCGTACCACTCGGATTCTCCAGAGAGGCGATTTCCTCCAGCCCGGCGACACGGTGTTCGCAGCAACACCTCAAGTCTTTCAATCCAATACCATTCCCGACTCAACTTCATCTCGAACCCGCCTCGATCTTGCCAATTGGCTGACTCATAGAAATCACCCCCTGACTTCACGAGTCGCTGTAAATCGTGAGTGGCAGAAGTTTTTTGGGACAGGTCTGGTTGAAACGGAAAACGATTTCGGCTTACAGGGCTCGCTTCCAACCCATCCCGAATTGCTCGACTATCTGGCAAATCGATTCATGAAAGATGGCTGGAGTCTGAAGAAATTGCATTATCTGATTGTGACAAGTGCAACTTACCGCCAATCCTCAAATCACCGCAACGATATCACGATCAAAGATCCTCAAAACCGGTTACTGGGTCGCCAAAACCGGCTTCGTCTGGATGCTGAAACGCTCAGAGACAACGCGTTGACAGCCTCTGGAAAACTCTCACCCGTGATCGGTGGGCCACCCGTTTTCCCTCCACAACCCGCTGAATTATTCCAATTCACACAAAGCCAGAGAGGCTGGCTGACAAGCACTGGCCCCGATCGCTTTCGTCGCGGCTTATACACCTGGATCTGGCGGCAAAGTCGCCACCCGCTCATCACAACATTCGATGGTGCAGACGCCCAGGTGGCTTGCACCAAACGCAATCGCTCAAACACTCCGATTCAGGCCCTTCACCTTGCGAACGACCCTGTTTTTGTCGAATTATCCAAAGAATGGGCTACACAACTTGTGGCTGACCATTCATCCTCAGGTGATATAAAGAAGTTGCAAAATCTCTACCAGACGGCTTTAAACAGGATGCCTTTGAAGCCTGAACTCGATCAATTATCGAACCTGTTGAAAGCGGAGCGTTCGACAGGGCGTTCTGAAATTCAATCCTGGACCACCATCGCCCGCGTCTTGATGAATACCGACGAATTCATCACCCGCGAATAAATCCATTTCCCATTCCAACTTCCATTCTGGATATCGGCGAAAACCATGACCCGTTCAGACCAAGAAATCCAAGCCAGAATCGCAAATGAAGTGACTCGTCGGCATTTTTTAAATAATTGCCGCATCGGATTAGGATCCATGGCACTTGCAGGTTTGGGGGAATCTCAATTACCCTCAAATGCTTTTGGAGACGCTTTCGAAGCCCCTTCTGGAACCCATTTCGAGCCAAAAGCCAAAGCCGTGATTTGCCTTTTCATGGCTGGTGGCCCGAGTCAGCTCGAATTATTTACCCCAAAACCGACATTAAATCAACTGAGTGGACAAGTCACACCAGATTCATTCACCAAAGGGAAACGATTTGCATTTTTAAAGCCCAATTCGAAGCTACTCGGCTCGAAAGAAAAATTCCAAAAATACGGCGAATGTGGCATGGACCTTTCAGGCCTATTGCCACACCATCGCGAGGTTGTCGACGATATCTGCTGGCTTAGGGGCATGAAAACCGACGTCTTTAATCACGGCCCAGCCAAAGGATTTTTAAATTCAGGGTCACCGCAATTCGGTCGCCCGAGCATGGGCAGTTGGGTGAGCTATGGCCTTGGCAGCGAATCCAAAGACATGCCTGCTTTTATTGTATTACAATCAGGCCCAAGAGGCCCACGCGGTGGAGCTGCATTATGGTCAAGCGGCTTCCTGCCCACCCGACATCAAGGCGTGCCATTTCTCAAAGGGAATACTCCGATCCTCGACCTTGCAGCTCCTGAAGGCAGATCCCACTCAGATGAATCGCAATTCTATCAAACAGTCAACAGCCTGAATCAGATTCGACAGAATCAGACCGGCGACCCTGAAATTGCAACTCGAATTGCCGCATATGAAATGGCATTCCGGATGCAGACTACGGCTCCTGAACTGGTCGATATCAGCCATGAAAGCCCCTTGACACTTAAACGTTATGGAGTGGAACCCGGTAAACCATCATATGCCATGAATTGCCTTCTTGCTCGCCGGATGGTCGAAAGCGGTGTCCGATTTATCCAGCTCTATCATACGGATTGGGATCACCACGGAGGGGCTCTCGATCTCGACTCCACGCTCACGAAAATCTGTCGAGAGGTCGATCAACCGACGACTGCATTAATTCAAGATTTAAAACTTAGAGGCCTTCTCGACTCCACACTAGTCATCTGGGGTGGAGAATTTGGCAGAACCCCGATGGGCGAATCCCGCGAAACCATCGGCCGAGATCACCATATTGACGCCTACACCATGTGGATGGCCGGGGCCGGCATAAAACCTGGCTACATCTACGGGAAGTCTGATGAAATCGGTTATAATGTGATCGAAAATCAGGTACACGTTCACGACCTTCAAGCCACAATCCTCCACCAATTGGGGCTCGACCACAAGCGTCTGACGTATCGATACCAAGGACGTGACTTCCGTCTGACCGACGTGCACGGCAATGTCATTCAACCGATACTATCCTAGACATGCAATTCTGGGATATACGACACCTCTTCAATCATTGGCTATCTATGCCATGTCAATCGTCAGGGCTATCTACATTCCAACCACTGGAAAACTTTGAGGAACTAAACAGATGACTCCACGTAGAACATTCTTAAAACAATCTGCCGTCATTGGAACGGCGCTGAATTCAACCGTCACAAATGCAAGTCAACAAGAAGTTATTCCCATTGCTCTGATTGGTTGTGGTGGCCAAGGCACCAATTTATTATCGAACTTTCTCAAGATTCCCGGAATAAAGGTTCAATATGTTTGTGACCCTGATGAAAAGCGTGCTCAATCAACTGCTGATCGAGTCATAAAATCAGGCCACAATGCTCCAAAGATTGTCAGTGATCTTCGACGTGTTATGGAAGATCCAACAATTCAGGCTGTGATCGTAGCAACTCCCGATCACTGGCATGCACCAGCTTCAATTCTCGCATGTGATTCTGGCAAGCACGTTTATGTTGAAAAACCTTGCTCGCATAATATTCTGGAAGGTCGATTGCTAGTCGAGTCTGCATCACGAAACAAGCGACTGGTCCAGCATGGTACCCAATCCAGAAGCATGGAACTGATACGTCACGCCATATCGCATCTTCACCAAGGAATCATTGGAAAAGTTTTATTTGCCAAGGCTTTTAATATCCAGAAACGTTCGGATATTGGCCATTCAAAGCCATCCAACCCACCCGAAGGATTTGATTACGATCTCTGGACAGGTCCAGCCCCGAAGGTTCCATTTCAATCCAACCGGCATCATTACACCTGGCACTGGTGGCATGATTTTGGTACTGGTGATATGGGAAATGACGGAGTTCATGAACTCGATATCGCACGCTGGGGACTGGGTGTAACCTCGCATCCAAACCGAGTTGCAGCAATTGGTGGGAAATACTATTTTGACGACGACCAACAATTTCCCGACACACAGAATGTTCTTTTCGAATATAAACCCGATAGTAAATCCAGTGATCCCAAACAACTTATGTTTGAGATGCGAATCTGGTCTCCATATTCTCCCGATCAAGGAATTGAAAACGGGAATATCTTTTACGGTACAGAGGGATGGATGCTATTGTCTAAAAAGGGAATCGTCAAGGTCTTTGACAAGAAAAACAAAGCAATTGAATTACCTGGTAATCCTGAGGCTCATGAGTCTCACCAGATGAATTTTATTGAGGCCATACGCAACAAAAGATCTTTGTCAGCACCGATAGAAATAGGCCATATTTCTGCATCACTTTGCCATCTTGGAAATATCTCAACAAGGCTGGGCAGATCTTTGGAATTCAATCCAGCCAAAGAATCGTTCGTCAACGATATAGAGGCAAATGCCCTCCTCACAAGAAAATACCGTGACGCTCACTGGGCTATCCCAAAAGGCGTTTGGCATTCAAAAACAAGGTAAACCACAATGAACCGAAGAGCCTTCCATCTGCTGGCTGCATTAAGTCCTCTGAAACTTCAAACG
>CAMBZY010000073.1 GCA_945872325.1 Candidatus Kuenenia stuttgartensis
CCGATATTATTTGAAGGAAGAGCCACAGGGGCCGATCAATCCGCCGATGTTGTTCACAGGACACGACTTCGCACGGCTGGGGGTAAAACCTGGCCCGATTTTCAAAACGATTCTCGACAAGGTTCGCGAGGCCCAGCTTGAACGCAAAATCGACAGCAAACGCGAAGCCATTCAGTTCGCCGTTGAGTTATGTGCCGAAGAAGGCGTGGAGCTGACAGGCAAGCCTTAATTTTCAGCCTGCCCCGTTTCCGTCTAGCCCCGGTTTGGCTGTTCTTCAGCCTCTCAAAATCTGCCCAGAACTGATCGGAATCTGAGTTCCATTTTCCTGAACGATCAGAAGTCGGCCAGAATCGTCCCAACCGTTGGCGGTTCCACAGATCAGCTCATGGCCTTGTTTTGCCTGAACGGATTGGCCTAGAAGGCGGTCGAATTTTCTGGCGTCGGCGATCCACTGATTCGCTGGGTCAGCAAGTTGTTCGACTCGCAACCGAAAGTCCTTTAAAAACGCTTCGAGTAATAATTCCAAAGGGCGTTCCACTATCTCATAAGGGCTCACAAGATTCCCAATCGCCGTTCCAATCGAGCGGGCATCGGCTGGGCCTGTGGCCAAGTCGGTGGTTACGTTCACCCCGACTCCAATCAGCATCAAAAGCTGATTCCCTTCCTTGATCATGCATTCAGGCAGAATTCCGCCCAACTTGCCATGGTCGCATTCAATGTCGTTCGGCCATCGCACACCGAGTTGTCCGGAGATGCTTGGCCAAAGTGATTCGATGGCCGCGATCATCGAACAGGCCGTCAAAAGCCCGACCGGAACCATCTCCAAAAAGCTCAGCCCGAACGATTCAGGGACAATTCCAAGAGTAAACGTGAGGCTCCCGCTGTCAGAAAACCAGCGGTGGTCGCCACGTCCACGTCCGGCTGTCTGCTGCTCCGTAACCACAACGATTGGGGTCTGTGAAGCCTCAAGTTCTCCGGATCGCCAGAGCTGGGCCAAATGTGTGGATGTGGATTCCAGCTCCACAAATCGGTCCCAGCGGCGTATCCAGTCAGTCGACATGATGAGTAAGAATCAGTTCTGTGAATCAGGCTTCCGGAGCAATCCGGATCAGCAGTTCGCCAGTCAGAACCTGACGGCTCACGCCCGTATGAACTTCGGTCACCCGGCCTGGCCTTTCGGCATAGATCGTGGTTTCCATTTTCATGGCTTCAATCGACAGTAATTTCTGACCCTTTTCAATGGCATCGCCCACTTGCACAGCCACGCTCACCACAAGGCCGGGCAGGGGGCTCCCAATCTGGTTAGGGTCGCCCGGATCAGCTTTAACGGTGGCCCGTACAGAACTTGCCAGAGATCTGTCAGTGATGACCACTTCGCGAGGCTGACCGTTGAGCTCGAAGAAAACGGTTCGGGTACCGTCCTCGATATGAGGGTCGCCCACTGTCAGGAGCTTGAGAATCAGGGTCTTGCCTGTCTCAATTTCCACGGGTGTTTCCACGCCAAGTTCCGGCCCATAGAAGAACACAGGAGTAGGCAGAACGCTGGTGTCGGAGAATTGACGCTGGTGGGCGGCCAGATCAGCGAAAACCTTAGGGTAAATCAAGGAACTCAAAGCATCGCGATCGCTTGCTGGTCGGCCCAGCAAAGTCGCAGCATTCTGCCTTGCAGCCAGAATATCGGCTGGTGGAAGATTCACGCCAGGGCGTTCTGTAAAGGCTTTACGCCCCTTGAGGATACGCTCCTGAAGCTGGGGAGGGAACCCGCCTGGTGGCTGGCCAAGCCGGCCTTCAAACAGTTCGACAACACTCTCAGGAAAAGCCAGTTCACGGTTTGGATCCAGGCAATCTTCTGGAGTCAGACTGTTAGCCACCATGAAGAGGGCCATATCGCCAACCACTTTCGAGGTGGGCGTCACTTTCACAATATCGCCAAACAGAACGTTCACCTCAGCATACATCCGGCAGACTTCTGGCCACTGCGAAGCAAGCCCCAGGGCCTTCGCCTGCTGGAACAGATTTGTGTACTGGCCGCCCGGCATCTCGTAGGCGTAAACCTCGGCTGATGGAGACTTATGGCCGGTTTCAAACGGAGCGTAAAGCTGACGCACTTCTTCCCAGTATCGATTGATCTCAAGCAGGGCTTGATGATCCACTCCAGTTTCGCGTTCCGTAAAACGAAGCGATTCCACCACGGCGTTCAAGCTCGGCTGGCTCATGATGCAGGCCATGCTGGCACAGGCTCCATCGGCGATGTCCAGGCCGACTTCAGAAGCCTTGATAATGCTCGCAGACTGTGCACCGCCAATGTCGTGCGTGTGGAAGTGGATCGGCAGGCCAATCTCTTCCCTCAAGGTCTTGACCAGCTTCTCGGCGGCATAAGGCTTGCAAAGTCCAGCCATGTCCTTGATGGCGATCAGGTTGGCTCCAAGTTTTTCGAGATCTTTGGCCAGCTTGACATAATAGCTCAGGCTATATTTGTCACGCTTCGGGTCAAGAATGTCGCCGGTGTAGCAAATCGTGGCCTCAGCCAGTGCACCTGATTCGCGGGCGGCCTCAAGTGCCACCTGCATGGAAGGAATCCAGTTCAAAGCATCAAAAACGCGGAACAGGTCGATCCCGGCCGCAGCCGATTCGTGGACGAATTTCTTGACCAGATTGTCAGGGTAACTCGTATACCCTACACAATTTGAGCCGCGCAGAAGCATCTGAAAGAGCAGGTTTGGAACGGCCTCACGCATTTGTGAGAGCCTGTCCCAGGGATCCTCTTTAAGAAACCTCATCGACGTATCAAACGTGGCCCCGCCCCACATTTCCAGAGAGAACAGATTCGGGCACATCCGTGCATAAGCACTGGCAATGCGCAACATGTCGCGGGTCCGGACTCGGGTCGCCAGTAGAGACTGCTGGGCGTCGCGGAATGTGGTGTCGGTCAGCAGAAGTTGCTTCTGTTCGCGAATCCACTTCGAAAACGCCTCTGGGCCAATCTCTAGAAGAATTTGACGAGTTCCAGCCTTAGGTGTGGCTCCCAGGTCATACGCCGGTACTTTCGGCTCGGTTCTGGGGGTTTCTGCCGTCGGGGCTGGAACGCCTGCAAAACCATTTACGACAACATCGGCTGCATAGGAGAGCAGTTTCGAGGCTCGGTCCTGACGAACCGGGAATTTGAACAGGTCTGGGGTTTCGTCGATAAACCGGGTGGTGCAGAGACCTTCCTGAAATTCCTTGGTGTGGATCACGTTCAGAAGGAACGGTACGTTGGTTTTTACACCGCGAACCCGGAACTCTTCCAACGCTCGTTCCATGCGCCTGACGGCATCGATGAATCGGCGACCACCAGCTGAGACCTTGACCAAAAGGCTATCATAATAAGGCGTAATGATCGCCCCGGCGGTTGTTCCGCCATCGAGCCTGATCCCAAGGCCACCGGCAGACCGATAGGCCGTAATTCGGCCATAATCAGGCGTAAACTTATTAGCAGGGTCTTCAGTGGTGACCCGGCACTGGAAAGCATAACCTTGAACGGTGACAGACGCCTGATTCGGCAGATCAATTTCAGGATCGTCCAGCCGAACGCCCTGAGCCACCAGAATCTGGCTCTTGACGAGGTCCACATTGGTGACAATTTCCGTCACGGTGTGTTCGACCTGAATCCGCGGATTCACTTCAATGAAGTAAAACCTGTTGGCGTCCACATCGACCAGAAACTCGACAGTTCCGGCATTCTGATAGTTGGCCTGACGGCCGATCGCAATCGCGGAATCGCAAATCGCGGTTCTCAGAGCAGGGTCAAGATTTACGGCTGGCGCAATTTCAATCACCTTCTGGTGACGCCTTTGTACAGAGCAGTCTCGCTCATAAAGGTGTACCAGATTGCCGTGCATGTCGCCCAGAAGTTGCACTTCGATATGCTTGGCCCGACGAATGAATTTTTCGAGGAAAACGTCGGCACAGCCAAACGCCGCCAGGGCTTCCCGACGAGCCTGATCGAGGGCTGGGTCCAACTCTTCGGCCTTCTCCACCACACGCATGCCGCGACCGCCACCACCCATGGACGCTTTCACGATCACTGGAAAACCAAGTTTCTCAGCGAACGCCAAGGCGGCAGGACCAGGCTCGACAGGCTGAGCGGTTCCACCCAGAACGGGAACACCTGCATCCTGGGCTAGTTTACGGGCGGCCACTTTATCGCCGAGAGAGTCGAGAGTTTCCGGGGTCGGCCCCACAAACGTGATCCCAGCCTCGGCGCAAGCTCTTGCAAACATGGCGTTTTCAGAGAGAAAGCCATAGCCTGGGTGAATCGCATCCACACCCTGTTCCACAGCGAGTTTGACGATCGCGTTGATGTTCAGATAGCTGCGGATCGGCTCGCCGGCCTGGCCCACTTGATAGGCTTCGTCAGCTTTCGTTCTGTGAAGGCTGAATCGGTCTTCGTGGGAATAAATCGCCACGGTGCGTATGCCCAATTCGTGAGCAGATCGGCAGACACGAATTGCGATTTCGCCACGATTGGCGACCAGTAACTTGCGAATCGGCTTCATGAGTTGTCCACCACGACGGGGATCCGGCAAAAGGGAAGGGGCCTTGATGCACCTGGTTGTTCGCCCAAGATACGGTTGCGTCGCCATACTTTAGCATATGAATGGCGCGGGATGCATCATGAAATCTTTAGCTTTCATATCTATCTGACTTTGGACAAATCAGTTGCATCACTCTTCCGATTCGATGGCTTCAAGCCACTCGGATTCGTGAATGATCGGGCTGATCAATACCCCGATGCCTTCAATCTCAGCCTCAACTTCATCACCACTCTTAAGATAGGTGCCCGTAGCGTTGCCCACGCCCGATGGAGTACCGGTCGCGATCAGGTCTCCAGGCTCAAGCGTTATGAACTGAGAGA
Source organism: Candidatus Kuenenia stuttgartensis (assembly GCA_945872325.1). Lineage (GTDB taxonomy): Bacteria > Planctomycetota > Planctomycetia > Isosphaerales > Isosphaeraceae > QWQI01. The sequence goes on from CAMBZY010000073.1 coordinate 4,898, forward strand.
TGAACGAAATGATCGAGGCCACGGGAAAAACCATCTTGCTCGTCGAGCTATCCTGTTTGGTCTCTCCATTGACGCGAAGACTGATCTGAAGATTCTGCGGATCCACATCCTCAGCCGACAGGATACAGGGCCCGACTGGTAAAAACGTGTCGTGCCACTTCCCATGAAGCCAATCAAAGTGCTTGTCGCGCTCACGGGTTTTTCGGCCTGGATTGGGTCGATATTTCCGGTCGGTGATGTCGTTCACAACCGTATACCCAGCCACATAATCCAACGCTTCTTCTTCGGAAACGCCTTTGCAGACTTCGCCAATCACTACTCCCAACTCGCACTCCCAGTCCACATGGTCAGGAGAAACAAGTGGGATCAAAACCGGGGCAAGGTGGGTGTTCAAGGTGCTGGAAGGCTTCATAAAAACGTAAGGGAAAGTCTCGTCGCGCTCCGCTGCCAGACCACCCTGCTCCGTGATATGCTCGGCGTAGTTGCCTGCGAGCAGTAAAATTTTCGAAGGAAGTGTGATGGGAATCAGTAAGTCGACTTCATCCGTTTGGAGAGAAATATCTGCCTTTGCCTCAGGTTCGAGCGATTGGATCCACTCCCAAAGCAGCTTTGCACTCTCTCGGAACACTCCATTGGGTGGGAGTAGTTCGAGTGGATCGGTGATATCAGGCAGGTCGAGTTCAAACCCAGTCGCGTCGTAATAGGATTGAGCGGCTTGATCAATCGGATAAACGACCTGATCATCATAAAATCCAATCAGATTATCTTCTTCAAGCAGGAACAGACAAAGTCGCATCGTTTTGTGGCCTTCATCAGACGAATCTGTTTTTGGAGAAAAGGCTAGCCGTAAGCCTCTCCTATCGAGTGGTCTCAAAGATAATGTAATCGGGTTCGGAAATTCAATGACCATCCAATGTTTGATGAGACTTGACGGATTGTGCTAGAATGTAGAACGATCTCAGATCGAGCCTTGGCCAGTGGTCGTGCGGCAACTTCGCTGTGTGGCTTGCAAAGTTCGAAAATGAATTCTGGGAAGTCGCTTTTTGAGGATCTTGAAAGTGTCGTCCATGCAGCCTTCGAAACGCATTTGGGCCTATGACACGACTCTCCGCGATGGGAGTCAGGGCGAAGGTGTCGATTTTTCACTCATGGACAAGCTGGCGATCGCACAGCGGCTCGACGACATTGGAATCGACTATATTGAAGGCGGCTACCCTCTGTCGAATCCGAAAGACTCCGAATTCTTTCGGGCCGTTCGTGACCTGGACATCAAAAACGCCAAGATTTGCGCCTTCGGAATGACCCGCCGGCGTGGGATTCTCGCCTCAGATGACATCGGGATGAAGTCGCTGGTCAATGCCCGTCCCGACGCAATCACTGTGGTGGGCAAAAGCTGGGACATGCAGGCAACCGAAGTTCTGGGCGTCGATCTGGCTGAAAACATTCAGATGATCCGCGATTCTGTTGCCTATCTGGCTTCAGAAGTCGGTGAAGTCATATACGACGCAGAACACTACTTCGACGGTTGGAAAGCCAACCCCGACTACGCTTTACAGACCATCGCCGCCGCCGCCGAATCGGGAGCCCGCTGGATCGCCCTCTGCGATACCAACGGCGGAACCCTGCCTGAAGAGGTTTCACAAGCCGTGGAAGCGGCTCGAAAAGCGGTCTCCTGCTCGATCGGAATTCACCCTCACAACGACTGCGAATTGGCCGTAGCCAACGCCCTGGCCGCCATCCATGCCGGCGCAACGCAAGTGCAGGGAACGATTAACGGCATCGGTGAACGATGCGGTAACGTCGACTTGCTGAGCGTGCTGGCCAACCTTTCGTTCAAATACAAGGGTTTTGATGTCCTGAAGCCAGGCTCCATGGCCCGCCTGTCAGAACTTTCACGATTTGTCTACGAAACGGCCAACCTGAACTTCCGCAACGGCCAGCCGTTTGTCGGCCAAAGCGCGTTCGCTCACAAGGGCGGAATGCACGTCCATGGGATCCGTAAAACCGCCGCAAGTTATGAGCATATTGATCCATCTCTCGTGGGCAACGAGCGAAGGGTGCTTGTCAGCGAACTTTCAGGCCGGTCGAATCTGAGCGAGAAGCTCGAAGAGTATGGCATCCAGCACGACCAAAAACTGGTTACAGCCATCCTTGAACGGATTCAGGATCTCGAAAATCAAGGCTATCAGTTCGAAGCGGCCGACGCCTCTTTCCTGCTCTTGGTCGAGAAAATGGCCGGTCGGTACAAGCCAGGATTTGTCGTATCACGTTTCCACGTAAGTGTACAAGGCGATTCTTCGATCGAATATCCACTCACGGAAGCCACCGTCAAGGTGCGGGTCGGCGATGCTACGGAACACACCGTTGGCGAAGGCGACGGGCCTGTCAATGCACTTGACAATGCCCTGCGTAAAGCCTTGCTGCCACACTTCCCATCGCTTGCCGAAATGTCACTTGTCGACTATAAAGTGCGAGTGATCAACGGCCGGGCAGGCACAGCGGCCCGGGTTCGCGTATTCATTGAAAGCCAGGACGGGGGCAAGATCTGGGGCACAGTGGGCGTTTCTGAAAATGTCATCGAAGCCAGCCGGATCGCGCTCTTTGAGGCCATTGAATACAAGCTCCTGAAAGACTCAAAAAGAGCTGCCTCACTGGCTGGCTCAGTCTGAATGCTCCACTAGAGGGCTTTTGGATATCCGTCAAATATCATGTTGGGAAGCCAGGATGGGTGCATCCCGTACTGGCTTTTTTCTGCTAGCGACCTCTCAATCTGAAGATTTCAAATGACTGCTCCTGAACAAGAACTGCCGAAACTTTACGACCCGAAATCCGCTCAGGAAAAATGGTACCCGTTCTGGCTTGAGAAAGGCTATTTTCATGCCGATCCAGCCTCCACCGGCGACCCTTACTGCGTCGTCATTCCTCCACCTAACGTCACTGGTGCACTTCACCTGGGGCATGCTCTGAACAATACGCTTCAGGATATTCTTTGCCGATGGAGACGCATGAAGGGCGACTCCGTCCTTTGGATGCCCGGCACAGATCACGCCGGTATCGCCACCCAAGCTGTGGTGGAGCGCAGGCTGCTTCAGGACGAGAAAAAGACGCGCCACGACCTCGGCCGAACCGAACTCGTCAAGCGAATCTGGGCCTGGAAGGACGAATACGAAACACGCATCCTTAGCCAGCTACAGGCGATGGGAACATCGTGCGACTGGGCTCGCACGCGTTTCACGCTCGACCCTGTCTGCGCCAAAGCTGTTCGGCACACATTTTTCAAGCTCTTCAAAGACGACAAAATTTATCGCGGCAAGCGTCTCGTCAACTGGGACACCCACCTGCGAACCGCCGTAGCCGACGACGAAATTTATTACGAAGACGTTCAGGGCAGCCTTTGGTCCATCCGCTACCCAGTGGCTGATATGCCTGGCCAGTTTCTGGTGGTGGCCACGACTCGTCCTGAAACCATGCTTGGCGATACCGCAGTGGCCGTGCACCCCGACGATATTCGATATAAACATTTGATTGGTAGAGAGATCGCACTTCCTCTGACCGATCGCCGGATTCCGATCATCGCCGACGGTCTTCTGGTCGATCCCACCTTCGGCACCGGCTGCGTCAAGGTCACGCCTGCTCACGACCCGAACGATTACCAAACGGGCATGCGGCACAAGCTCCCCATGATCAACCTTTTGAACCCCGATGGAACCTACAACGAAAACGCCCCGGAAGCCTATCGCGGGCTCCTGATCAAAGATGTTCGCAAGCGGGTTCTCGCTGACCTGGATTCCGCCGGCCTACTGGCCGACACGCAGCCTCACGCTTTGCGATTAAACCTCTCGCACAGAAGCAATACGGCGATTGAGCCTTATCTTTCCGACCAGTGGTTTGTGCGGATGAATGAATTTGCCGATCAGGCGATTGAAGCGGTCACCTCAGGGAAAGTCACTTTCCATCCGGATCGTTATGCGAAGACTTACATCGACTGGCTCAGCGAGAAACGCGACTGGTGCGTGAGCCGTCAGCTATGGTGGGGGCACCGGATCCCGATCTGGTATTGTTCCAGTGTAACGGAACCCGAGCTTGAGGCAGCATTTGCAGGTCGATCAGACGTGACCTGGAGAAAGACCGAAGCTGGCTCTGACCGTGCCGGCTGGCTGCTCTCTGCCCTCGAAGATCTGAAGGGCGATGAGCTCGGTCCAAATCATCCGCTTGAGCAGGATGCAGACGTCTTGGACACTTGGTTCAGCTCAGCCCTTTGGCCCCATTCGACACTTGGCTGGCCGGAAAAGACACCGGAGCTGGCGAAATATTATCCAACAGCGGTGCTCTCGACCGCCCGCGACATCATCACTCTTTGGGTAGCCCGGATGGTGATTCTGGGTCAGTACAACTGCGGCGAAGTCCCATTCAAAGATGTGTTCATCCATCCTGTGATTCAGGACGGAAAAGGCCAGAGAATGTCCAAGAGCCTGGGCAACGGAATCGATCCTGTTGACATCATCGACATGTACGGCGCCGACACCCTCCGCTTCGGGCTTGCCTCTGCCGCCACTGAGACTCAGGACTTACGTCTACCGATCGAAAAGATCAAGCTGGAGGATGGCCGTGAGGTGAACACCTCGGACCGATTCGAGCAGGCCAAGCCGTTCGCCAACAAGCTGTGGAATGCATCACGATTCGTGATGTCAAACCTCGACGACTACACCGGCGAGCCGATCAGCCCAGATCAACTCTCGATTGAAGACCGCTGGATTTTGTCGACTTTGAGAACCGCCGTGGCAGCAGCAGATTCGAGTCTGGAGAAGTTCCAGTTTGCTGAACTCTCAAAGACTTTGCGAGACTTTACCTGGAATGACTTCTGTGACTGGGCGATTGAGTTCGCCAAGCCAAGACTGAAGAATCCGGACGCACGTCCTGTGGCACAGGCCGTTCTTGTGGAGGTGCT
>CAMBZY010000074.1 GCA_945872325.1 Candidatus Kuenenia stuttgartensis
GTTCTTTGAGGCCTGCCAATTTGGCAGACGTGCCGATGAAATCTTTTTTGGAGATTCGAGTTCCGTCGGTGATATTAAAGACTTCTCCGACCGCTTCAGGCTTTTCGGAGGCCAGGAAAATGGCGGAGACGAGATTTTTGACGTAGACGCAGTTCAGAGCTTGATCACCCGAGCCGAAATAGCTGAGAATTCCGCGTTTCATGTTGGTGAGCATTTTGGGTAAAACGGTACGATCGCGCTCACCGTAAATAAAGCCTGGGCGTACAACAGAAGCGGGCAGTGATTTTTCGCGATGATATTCCATGACCAGGGCTTCGGCTTCGCATTTGGAGCGTGTGTAGGCGTCAAGCGAATTGGCCGCTGGTGGGGTAGTTTCGTCGGTTCCAAAATGGTCGCGACCTTCGTAGACACCAAGACTTGAGACGTGTACAAACCGTTTTGTACCGGCAGAGATCATGGCGTCGAGAAGTTTTTTAAGAGCGACTACGTTAAGCGAACGGAATTCTTCGAGAGTGCCCCAGTCGCCCACTTTAGCTGCACAGTTGATGACGAGATCGCAGCCCTCGACACCTCGAGCGAGCGATGCGGAATCAGCCAGATCGCCTTTAACCAGTTCCACACCAAGGCTTTCAAGGAACTTAGTGTCAGAGCCTTCTCGGGCGAGGGCTTTGACATGCAAGCCTCGCTTGACGGCCTCTTCGGCCACATGGCTTCCGACCAATCCTGTACCGCCTGTGATGAAAACTGTCATTTTTGAATGGCCTGTTCGTGCAAAGGTCACCTCTATTCTTCAAGGTTTGTTCTGAAGAAAAGAGCTTGAATTCGAGGGGATTGCCTATTGGATAGAACCCTCGTAATCATAACACATGGACAGGGGTGGGAAGAAAATTTTGAAAATTTCTTAAAGTCGCCGTGACAAGTCCTTGACACGGCCGTAGAATGTTATTAGGACGAGGCGGGAGGACGTTGGCGATGGAAGCTGACGCACCCTTGGCTCGCATGCTATTGATACCTTGAAAGAGAGCCATTCGAAATGTCACGCAAAACGATCTTTGGTCTTGCCATTGCCCTGTTCGCTTCGGTTGCAACATCGGCTCAGGCTCAGGTGATTTACACCGTTCCTGCGACCACGACTTATGTTACCCAGTCTGTGGTGAGTGATTCATACGTCGTTCCGACGACAACGATTGTTCCTACCACTACGACCTATTCCGTGGCTCCAACAACGTACACCACTGTTGTTCCAACGACCTACACAACAGTCTCACCGACCACGTACACAACGGTTACTCCAACAACTTATACAACAGTTGCTCCAACAACCGTTCGTTATGCCACACCAACGACTTACACGGTTATGCCGACGACCACTACGACAATCATTCCAACCACGACTACAACCGTGATCCCAACATCGGTTTATGTGCCAACCACCAATGTTCAGACCATCTATTCACGTGGCCTGTTCGGTCGATATCGCCCAACCGCTGCCATCGTTTATTGATGGTTGAGATCACTTTCGTCATCATCGGATGAAACTGAAGCTGCTTCTGAACGGAGCAGCTTTTTTCTATTTTCCAGATTGCAGATTCTGGACTTTGATCCATTGATCGAGGATTTCAGGCGTCATTGCATCGATCTTCTCGCGAACTTTGGTCATATTGGTTCGATCTGAAGTGATTACTGGTGGATTGGTTTTCCAAGTTTCATGAAGTTTGATTTGAATGGCTTTGGCGGAATCCATTTGAGACTGGAAGAATAATCGGGCTGCATCGATGCAAACACCCTTCATTTCAGCCAGCTCGGCGACACGATCCAGCACCAATTGCTCGCGTACCAGGTCTTCGATTGGCAACTTTTCCTGCCATTTCCAGAGAGCAACGGCGGGCATCAAATCCAGCCTGGCTTGTAATCTCTGATTCAGACTGTCTGTTGCTTCAACAAGTTCCGATTGACTCGTCAGAGGTTTTAGTGGCGTATGTAGTTCTGGAGTTGGATCGCCGCAGGCAGCAGCGATTAGAACGAGTGCGGCAGGAGCCAGTTTTCGAAGTTGCAAGAGTGGTGATTTCAATTCAATCATCCTGACAGAGATATGGAAAAAGGTGGTCGCATTCCTTTTGGAAATGCGCCACCTGATGGATGATCATTCGACTTTAGAGAAGTCGATTATTTTGCAGAAGCTGGGCTTCTCGGCACATCAGCGGGACGAAATGCAATGGCACGACGAACTGAGGGAGGCAGAGGAGCATCCACGCCCTTGATGGCTCGCCAGAGAATCTCGTTGAGTTCAAAGTCGTCGATTTTGTCGTATTCCGAAAAATCCATTTTGGCGGAGCGTTCCGCGCCATATGCCAAAGCGGTATTTTGGGTGTTCAGGTCGATTTTATTTGGGACAACGTTATAGGTTGTCAGATCGGCCTTGTCCGTAAACGACTCATACATTGGTGTGGCACCTGCATCGAACTGAGACAAGGGGGGTAGCCCGAGGATCAGTTCCATGGTTCGCATCATGCTGACGGTGCTGTACTGGGTGCTGTCCAAATGCCCGCGACGGGTGTAGGGGCTGATGACAAGACCGATGGTACGGTGAGCGTCAACGTGATCAGGGCCGTTTTGGGCATCGTCCTCGATCACGAAAATGGCGGTTTTTGACCAATATTTTGACTTGGAAACAGCCTCGACAATTTTGCCAAGCGCAAGATCGTTTGAAGCGACACAAGCCTGTGGCGTGAAGCTGCCGGGGCGGGTTCCATCGGTATGATCCTCGCCGAGGCTCATCATGATGAAATTCGGAAGAGTTCCCTTCGCGCAGAATTCATTGAATTCTTCGATGAAAATGTCTGCGTTGTCGGTATCACGAGGCCGTTTGCCAGGCACTTTGCCGATCCCGAATTTTGGAGACATGTGGCCGATCAGGCCAGGTGCCCGACCTTCCATTTTCAGGGAACCGTCTGGCTGGCTGACGCGAGAGCCATATTCGCCATAATTGCGATATGTCAAACCCTTACGGGCACAGAGATCCCAAATGAAACCTGAAGGGGATTTGGAGAGTTCGCCTTCATCGTCGTCATCCACACCGGAGCGGCCGGAATAGGTCAGGGCCCAGTTTCGGGAGATGTAATCCGTGTTATAAGCCTGAGTGCTCCAGGGGTGCCCGTCGGCGGAGACGTGGCCGTTGCAATAGAGGTTGTCGAGAAGGACGAAATCGTTGGCCAGTTTGTGGTGATTCGGAGTGACTTGCTCACCAAAAAGGACAAGCGATGGATCGCCATTACCGCGCTTGATATCGCCAAAAACCTGGTCATATGTGCGATTTTCTTTGAGGATATAAATCACGTGTTCAATCGGTGATTTATCGCCCACTTTGATCGGAATGGCCGTCTTGCGACTTGGCGTATTTGCAGCCTGTAACATGCGGTCTGAGTAAGGGCAATTGCGATACACAGTACTCGTATATGCTGCCAGACCTTGGGAGTCAGGAATGTCAACGATGGACAATGCACCTGAGAGTGTCGTACCGATGTAAGGGTACTTGTACAGGCTGACCCAGTGCTTGACTTCTTCAGGAATATCCTCGGCTTTTGTGGTGCTGAGGGCTTGCTGAAGTGCCTTTGCACTGGCTTCACTGACGGGGTTTGGCTTCGACAGATTGCCTTTACCCACACCCACTAGAAGTTGTTTGCCATCAGGTGTGACTGCGACTGATGTTGGATACCAGCCGGTCGGAATAAATCCTTGCACGAACGAACGACTTGGATGTTCTACGTCAATCACGGCCACGCAGTTGTTGTCAGCGTTGGCAACGTAGAGGGTTTCGCCATCTGGAGAGATCGCCAGTGCATCCGGCGTGGAGCCTTCCGGAGCTCTTGGAAAGAGTGCCGTAGAGATGACTTCAGGAACACCCCAGCGAATGGTGTCGATCACATAAACCGCATTTGCGGATGCACATGCGACGAAAAGACGACCATCTTTCGGGTGCAACTGCATTTGGTTAGGGTGTTCACCGACCCCGATCCGGTGGACCACTTTCAAGGTCTCGGAATCAACAACCTGAACAACCCGGGCTGACCAGTCGCTGATGTAATAATACTTTCCACCATTGCCCACTACGATATCGTAAGGGCGTTCTGCAACTTTTTCGGAGCGTTTTGCAGAGTCGGAATTTGGGCCTGATACCGTCAGGGTGCCTTGATTGATATCAAGTTGTAAGAGCGTTTTTGAGCTTTCGATATAAGCTAATCCGCTTGCGAATGGCTTGCCTTTGCCCTTGGTTTTTGCTGCAGGGGCAGGTTCAGGCTTAGCCGATTTCAACGTGGTGCCATCACGATCGATTTCGAGAAGTCCACCAGCACCACCAGCGGACCACCAGATTTTCGAAGTGTCGGAATTGGCAGCAAGACCGTACCAGCTTTGACGGGCAGTATAATCGCTGATAATTTTCTTTTCTTTGAGGTCGATCAAAGAAAGTTTGTGAGCGTTATATCCTGCTGTGCCGACTAATACGTGCCGCCCATCACCCAAAGGCTTGATGTTCAGAGGTAAGTCGGTCAGTTCGATTTGAGTACCGGCAGGAGTGATGGTCCAGCCGTTTGGAAGAAGGAACCCATTTGGGGTCGGGCCAGGATAGGTGGCGCCTGGTGTAGGGCCTCGTTGGTCGGTATTTTTAGGCTGGGAGACTTCTTGAGCAGGCAGCATTGTCACTGCCAGAGTAGAAATCAGAGCAAGTTTTGTTAGCAGGGCATGTTTTAGCATGGGCAATTCTCGCTTTTGCACCGATGTGGAAAAAGAGACTGGTTCGAGTGGCATCATCCCTGAACTGTAAGTCAATGTCCAACAAAAAAACAGTGAATTTCAGATGAAGAAATTGTTCAGTTGCTTCATGCGAGGTAATTTGGATACAATAAAAATGTGTGCTAAATCCAAGGCGCCAGACTCATTCAATGTAATCTGAGATCTCTGCAAATGCAATTTATCGTGTTATGGCTGATGTTGTTTGGTCTTGGAGTGAGTGCTGCGGAACCGATTTTTGAAGTGGTACAGTCAAAGACTTCGGGGCTTGATTTTCGATTTGAGAGTGGAACGCGAGGTAAGTTTGACTTGCCAGAAATCATGGGTGGTGGCATGGCTGCCGCCGATTTTGATGGGGATGGCAGGCTTGACCTGTTCTTCTGTCAGGGTGGCATGATTGAGGCAGAGGCTGGGATAACGGATCCTCCATGTCGGTGGTATCGTAATCAAGGGCAAATGCAATTCAAGGAAATGAAGGTGGGTTCTGAAGGGCCATCGTATGCGATGGGAGCTTGGCCAGCAGATTTTGATGAGGACGGGAAGGTGGATTTGTTTGTGACAGGCTGGAGGGGTTGGAAGTTGTATCGCAATAAGGGTGAATGGCAGTTTGAGGATGTGACATCAAGTTTAGGTTCTGAGGCGTTAAAATGGTCAACTGCAGCGGTTTGGACTGACTTTAATGGGGATCGGCACCTCGATTTGTATGTGGGTGGATATGTCGAATATGATCCTTCGAGGGCGCCTTTTTGTGCAGCTCCTGATGGGGCCAGGGATTATTGTGGCCCTGAGGATTTTGTAGTGGTTCCAGACCGATTGTATTATGGTGATGGCAAGGGCCACTTCAGGGACGTTACAAAAACTGTTGGAATTGACAATCATTATGGCCGTACTTTGGGCGCAATTGCAGCTGATTTTAATCAGGATGGACGGTTGGATCTATTTATTGCGAACGACGGAACGGCGAACAACCTATTCATTCAAAATCAAGAGCAGGGATTTGTGGACAAGGCGATTGAGTCAGGCGTGGCCTTTACAAGTTCTGGCGAGGCGTTGGCTGGTATGGGCGTGGCTGCGATGGAAAGTATTGATAAACCGGGAGTTGATTTGATTGTGACAAATTTTTATGACAGAGGGACAGTTCTATTTCAATATCGAGGCAAGGGATTCTTTGAGGATCTGTCCAGGCGGAGTGGACTGGGGCTGTTATCGCGTAAATATAATGGATTTGGAATTGTGAGTGACGATTTTGACGGAGATGGCAATTTGGATGTTGTGCAGGTGAATGGACATGTATTGAGCCGGGAGAGACTTGGAACGCCAGTTAAAATGAGGCCGTTGATGATGGCTCGTAACGGTGATGGAACGTTTCAGGAACGGAGTCACAAAGAGTTTCCGATTTCTAGTCTGGAGATTCAGGGAAGGGGGCTGATCAAAGCGGATTTCGATAAGGATGGTCGTATGGATCTGTTGATGACAAGGCTTGATGGCGAGCCGATTCTTTTAAAGAATGTGGCTAAGGGTGGAAAGACAGTAAAGTCCAAAAGAACGTCCGTATTCGGAGGGTCGTACCTCTCAGGAGTTGTGGCTGATCGGGTGCGTTGATCGGTGATTTGAAGTCATTTTGCAAGTGGTTTATGAAAGGTCATGATATGGATGATTTATCTGAAATTCGGAAGTGGTGGCTATCGCATCGGTCTGAGTAAATCGTTAAGATAATATGCTTGGCCTTAGCGGTTTTGGCTGAACTTGACTGTGAACATTGGATAACATAAGGTGCAGGACATGGCGGACGTGACGGAAACCACCGGAGTGAAACGAGAGCGGAGCGCTCGATATCCGGCCATTCCGTTGTCGGAAGCGGTCGAATTTTGTCGTCAGATTGATGAATTGGGAATCGATGGGTTGACGGCGCCTCAGATCGCTACGGCGATGGGGTATAAGAATGTGAAGACGAACACATTTTCAGGGCGTCTCAGTTCTGCCCGCCAATTTGGTCTGATCGATCTTTCTGAACAGAATTACAGTTTGACAGATCTAGCATTGCGGATCATACATCCATTTGATCCGGAAGAAGTGCCGCAATTGATGCGTCAGGCGTGCCAGTTACCGCCTCTCTTTGCGGAGCTGATGAAGCAATATGCTGGCAAGAGATTGCCGGAGCCCGAGATATTGGGCAATTTGTTGATGCACAAACATCAGATCACAGCGTCGGCAAAGATGGCGGCCGCCGAGTCGTTTTACGCCTCGATTCAGCATTCCGGATTGCTTGATGATAGCCGGGTGCTTGATTCTCAGGCCAATGTTCAGGCAGGTCAGCTTACGGCGACTGAAGTGCGAACCCCATTCGGATCAAAGCCCCAATCAGCACAAGTTCAGATAGAAACCAAGTCTGTACAGATTGATCAGGTACCAAGTCAGAGAAGCCTGGTGCGGAAGTCTGTCAAGCGTGATCGGGATGAAGTTCGGCTTGACCTGACTTTGTGGGATGGAGATCAGGGCAAGCAGATTCGGCTTCGTGCTCCATCGAGCATGACACAGGCAAGTCTTGACCGGTTTATACAGTCTATGAAGCTGGCAATCCAGGTCATCGAATCAGACACAAATCAGGGCTGATGGGTGAATTTGGTGTATAGTAAAGACTGGCGACATCTCAGTTGGACACGTATTTTCAAGGACATTCGGAATGAGCGATCAAGAACACGACGACGATTTTGAGCAAGATGAATTCGAAGTGGATGATTTGGATCTGATTGAAGAGATGGAAATTTCGATATCTCCACGGCATGAAGTGCTTGCCGCTCGCGGGATTGAAATTGAAGCGTTTGAACAGGCTCTGGAACTGGCTCTGGCAAAGCATGAAGCGCTTGCAGCCCGAGAAGATGTGGCGGACGACGAAATCCCGACGCTTGACGAGATCCCAGTCGAGATCAACGGCGAAGTGATCATGCTGGGCGAACTTGCTTCAATTGAAGTGAATCCAGTTGAGGATGAAGACGACGACGAAGAGGTTGAAGAAGAAGACGAAGATGACTGATTAAATTTTGCATCAGTCATATTTAATTCAAATCATGCAAGTGATTCTGGTTAATCCGGAGTCACTTGCATTTGTATTTGTGTGTGCAATATATTTGCTGATGGATCCGCACTCTACAGCCTTGTGATTGTTCTCTAGCCGCTCTTGGCGCTAGCCTCGGTTGGGTTGAATATGCGAACCGGGGCTAGCGCCAAGACCGGCTAGGTAAATTCAACCCGATCCTCGCAAAGATTTTTAATTAGGGGGATTATAAATTCTCAGCCTGCTCACGCATAAAAAAACGCAGCTCACCCGAAATTAAGTGAGCTGCGTATTTTATTAATTCAAAAGAGGAAAATACCTCAATAGGTATGATCTTCTGTCGTATGATCGTCGGCTGGAGAGACTGGTGCGAGTGGTTCGACGGTCTGTCGGATCGCTCTCGATTCGCTCTCCTGCTTGATTCTGGCCAGGGCGTCTGCTAGAGGAATGGCGCCTTGATCGCCGTCCAAACGGTCGCGATAGCTCACAGTACCGTCCTCAGCCTCTTTCGCGCCGACGACCAGCATGACCGGGATTTTCTCAATCTGGGCATTTCTGATCTTGGCGCCGATCTTTTCAGCACGAAGGTCAACTTCGGCCCTGAGGCCAGCAGATTTCAGCTCGCTGACAACCTTCTGGGCGTATTCGTTGAACTTCTCAGAGATCGGGAGAACTCTAACCTGTTCAGGAGCAAGCCATAATGGAAATGCGCCTGCGAAGTGTTCGATCAGAATTCCCATGAATCGCTCCATGCTGCCAAACGGAGCACGGTGGATCATCACAGGGCGGTGAGGGGCGTTGTCTGCTCCCGTGTAAGTCAGTCCGAAGCGTTCCGGGAGAACGTAGTCGAGCTGAACGGTGCCCAGTTGCCATTGGCGACCGAGGCAGTCGCGCACGATAAAGTCGGCCTTTGGCCCGTAGAAGGCTGCCTCGCCAGGGGCTTCTTCAAACGGCAGGGCCATTTCCAGAAGTACGCTGCGGATATCCTCTTCCGCCTGTCTCCAGAGATCGCCAGCAGCACCGGCGTATTTCGGGTCGGACGGGTCGTGCTTTGATAATCTCAGCTTATAGTCGTTGAGGCCAAGGCTTTTCAGGACGAACTGGGTCAGTTCCATGGTGGCTCTGAATTCGTCGCGAACCTGATCGGCGGTGCAGAAGAGGTGGGCGTCGTCCTGAGTGAAGCCTCGGACGCGAGTCATTCCCGAAAGCTCGCCTGACTGTTCGTATCGATAGACCGTACCAAACTCAGCCAGACGCACAGGCAGATCGCGATAGCTTCGCGGCTGGGCGGCAAAAATCTGGGTGTGGTGCGGGCAGTTCATTGGCTTGAGCAGATACTCTTCCACCACGGCCCGCTCTTCGATGTAACCGATCCGGGCCGGTGCATCGAGTGTCCAGTAAGGGCCTGGTTCGATGTGGCTTTCGGCGAGCAGCTTCTTCTGGGCTTCGTCGTCCAGGGTGCCTTTTTCCAAGCCTGCCACAAGGGTTACGGCAGAATCGTTGAGCATCTTGATGGTCGGGAACTGGCTCTCACGATAGTAAGGGTAGTGGCCCGATGTGCGGTAAAGATCGACTTTGCCGATGTGCGGAGTGTAAACAGGCTGGTAGCCACGCTTAAGGAGCTCGTCTTTCAGGAAGTTTTCGAGAACACCACGAACGATGGCACCTTTGGGCATCCAGAGAATCAGGCCAGAACCGACCAACTGGCTGATTGTAAATAGGCCTAACTCTTTACCCAAGCGACGGTGATCGCGTTTTTTGGCCTCTTCCAGATGAGCCAAATGTGCGTCCAGCTCTTTTTTGTCGAAGAAAGCGGTGCCATAAACACGCTGAAGCATGGGGCGATCGGTTTGGCCCTTCCAGTAGGCTCCGGCAATGGAGACCAGTTTGTAGGCACCGAGTTTGCCGGCGTGTGGGATGTGAGGGCCCCGACAGAGGTCGACAAATTCGCCTTG